>NZ_CEVWNY010000016.1:0-39384 GCF_982384815.1 Desulfitobacterium sp.
CGACTTTTCGTAAAAGGTATATGGGGTAGAAGCTTCACTTTGAGAGAACTATTCATAGATTTAAGGATTCCTCTAAGGGGCCTTTTTTCAGCGGGAGGCGGAGTTGGTTTGCGCCCGTAGATTAGTCCGTAACCAAAATACCCTTTATACCGCTTCATAAAATTGGCATTCTGTTGGAGGCGTGTATATATGCCCGGGGTGTTAGAGACTTTTTGGATAAGATCTTTAACCAGCAACCAATCCTTTTTCAGTTCATTTAAAATAAGATTGCTGTTGGTATTTTGTAGGGACTGTGGGTTTTTGATCTCTACATCTTTGAAACCGGCTTCGGACAATGTTTTGCACCAGTCCTCATAGGGGAGGGGAGCGGTGCCTTTTCCGTAATATAGTTCCATCTGGGAATGAAGTTGCGGCGGCAGTTCATGGAGGAGGGCCATTTCCAGATCGGCAACCTGACCTTCGGGCTTCAATACCCGAAAGAATTCCTTGTAGGTTTTTCCTTTATCTAAAAAGACAGTGATGGATTCGCACATAATCCAATCAAAGTGATTTTTGGGAAAGGGTAGATTATTAACATCAGCTACCCTAAATTGCACCAGATTAGCCACCCCTTCGTGCTCGGCACGGAGACGTGCTTTTTCAACCATTTGGGAATTGATATCTACACCGATGATTTTGCAGCCACGGCTTTTGGCCAAATGACAGGCGGTTAGGCCGCTGCCACAGCCCGCATCGAGGATCAAGTCCTGGGAAGTTATATTTAAGAGTTCCAGGTTTTTTAAGGTAGCCGGAAAACCGCCGGGATGGGAGCTGCCAATGCCCAACCAAGCCAGCAACTCAAAATAATTCATTTCCTCCACAGATTTGGATTTTTCTAATGTGTTATTAGCTGCCGCCGGCCTGTTCACTTGGGTAAAGTTGTTTCTTCCGAAAAACCCAGTCAACCTCATGTGAACCCTTCCTTTCTCCCCTTAGAAGGGAATAGTCATTGTTAAATGTGGGAGAATATACCACTTTTATGGTAGTATATTCCAAGAAGGTGACTTGGGAAGCTTGTAGGAGGTATGATGTTTGATTTCAACCCATGTATATCATGAAAAAAGACCTTCACTCTAATTCGGAAAAGGAGAAAATAGAAATGTGGAAGGAATTTAAAGAGTTCGCAATGAAGGGAAATGTCATTGACCTTGCTATCGGTGTCATCATTGGCGGTGCCTTTGGCAAGATTGTAACTTCGCTAGTTAATGACATTATTATGCCCTTGGTGGGGCTTCTGATGGGTCAGGTGGATTTCTCTAATCTGTTCATTACTCTGGGCGAAGGGGAATTTGCCACTATAGCTCAAGCTCAAGAGGCCAAAGTACCAACTTTGAACTATGGTTTATTCATTAACAATGTCCTTGATTTTCTGATTGTTGCTTTCTCGATATTCATTGTGATTAAGCAAATTAATCGCTTTACCAAGCGGAAGGAGGTAAAGGAAGAGATCGTGGAGGATAAGACCACGAAGCTTTGTAGATATTGTTACGTTGAAATACATAAGGACGCTACTCGTTGTCCGCATTGTACCTCAGTATTTGAGGGTGAATAAGTATTTATAGGTCTAATAGGAGGGATTTTATGCTTCAAGTGAATGAGCCGGCACCGGATTTCCAAGCCTTAGGAAGCCGCGGACAAGAAATCAAGTTATCGGATCTGCGTGGTAAAAAGGTTGTCCTATATTTTTACCCCAAAGATAATACTTCCGGCTGTACTACGGAGGCTTGCGATTTCCGTGATCATTATGCCGAATTTGAACAAGCTGGTACGGTCATTATCGGAGTTAGCAAAGACCCCATGGGAAGCCACCATAAGTTCATTGAAAAATATCAGTTACCCTTTGTCTTAGTCAGTGACCCAGAGTTAAAGGTCATCCAGGCCTATGGGGTGTGGAAAGAAAAGAATAGGTACGGCATAGAAAACCCGACTTCGCCGAGCTTTAACGAGGGCGAAGTCGCTGGTTGCACTTGTGCGCCCACAGACAATACTTCCCGTTTAGCCAAAAAAACCGTGGGCGTTGAGCGCACCACGGTTATCATCGATGAAGAGGGAATTGTCAAGAAAATCTATCCTAAGGTTAAGGTAAAGGGTCATGTGGAGAAGGTCTTAGAGGATCTTAAGAGTATTTGATAAGAACTGATGTACGAATCCTGCTTAGTCCGGATACCTTGCTGGCCGCTCAGTATGACAAAGGCTGAACGCCCTGTCATCCTGAGCCTGTGCGAAGGATCTTATCGTGAAAATGTAATTTTATCTTATGAAGAATGTATTTTCTTAATGAGCTGTCGCAGATCCTTGGGCAAAGGTGCCCGGATGGTCACCTTTTTTCCTGTAAGCGGATGGTTGAATTCATAGATGAAAGAGTGGAGGGCCTGGCGATCGATGGAGGATGTATCTCCACTATAAAGATCATCTCCTAAGAGAGGATGCCCCAGATATTGGCTGTGGACACGAATTTGGTGAGTACGGCCTGTCTCTAGGATGAATTCCAGTAAAGTTGCCTTCTCATAGCGTTTAAGTACTCGATAATGCGTGACGGCAGGGGAACCCTCTTGAGAGACTATCCTTTGCATGAAGCTGCCGGGAGCAAGGGTAATGGGAGCGTTGATAATGCCTTGATTATCTTTTACTTGTCCCTCCACGATCCCCAGGTAGCGTTTATGGATACGGTTATGGCCGTGTTGCCAGGCCATTTGTTGATGAGCGAATTGGTTTTTACCGACCACCACCACTCCGGAAGTATTGCGGTCGATGCGGTGAATAGGGCGAAAGGGCCGGGCTTCCCCTTTAGACAGCCAATAACCGACCACGGCATTGCCGATGGTCCCGGTGGGATAACGGGGAGTGGGATGGACCACCTGTCCGGCCGGCTTGTTAATAGCCAGGAAGTAATCATCCTCATAGAGAATCTCCAGAGGGAGGTTTTCTCCGGGAATACTGTTGGTCTCGGTCGTTTGTAATTGGATCTGCAAAGTCTCACCTGCCTTGCCCCGGGCGGTCAAAAAGGTGAATATCCCATCTACCCAGACTCGTTCAGACAGCTTTAGCTGCTGGATGAGTTTTCGCGAGAAGTGAAACCTGCGGGAGAGGATTTCTTGGTATTTTAAGCTCTCATCTTGAGGCTGTAGGGTATAAGTCCATAGATCGAGGTCGTTATTCATAGAGTCTCCTTATAAAAGTTTTTTACGGGCCAAGATCCTTCAGTCGTCCCTCCTTCAAGGATGACACACAAGTATTTTGTCATCCTGAGCTATGCGAAGGATCTTCACATAAAAACTTCAAGAGAAAGAAGGGAAAAACCTTGAAAGACCCACGGATTGAAAAATTAGCTAAATCAATTATTAACTATGCACTGGAAATAAAGCCGGGAGAGAAAATTCTTATTGAAGTCAATGGTTTAGAGATTCCCTTAGCTCAAGCTTTGGTACGGTATGCTTATGAAGCAGGGGGAGTTCCCTTTTTATCTGTCAATAATCATACCTTATTGCGGGAACTTTTGAAAGGAATGACGGTAGAACAAGCTCAGACTATGGCTCGTTGGGATTTGGCTCGGATGAAAGAGATGGATGCCTATGTGGGGATTCGGGCCGGAGAAAATGCTTATGAACTTTCCGATGTCCCCGGAGACAAGATGAGTATTTACCAAAAAGAATATCTTAGAACCGTTACCGATCAACGAGTTTCCCATACTAAATGGGTAGTTATGCGTTATCCCAATGCCTCCTTGTCTCAGTTAGCCAATCAGAGCATCGAAGCCTTTGAAGACTTTTATTTTGATGTTTGCAATCTGGATTATGCTAAGATGTCTAAGGCCATGGATGCTTTGGTTAATTTGATGGAGCGTACCGACAAAGTACGGATTACGGGTCCCGGAACGGATTTGACCTTCTCGATCAAAGGGATGAGTGCAATCAAATGTGATGGCCACTTGAATATCCCCGATGGGGAAGTCTATACCGCACCCCTGCAGGAATCGGTCAATGGCCGAATTACTTATAATACAGCCGCCTTATATCAAGGTTTTACCTATGAGAACATTGTGTTGGAATTTAAAGACGGCAAAATAATCAAGGCTACCGCTAATGACACTGAGCGGATCGAAGAAGTTTTCAATACGGATGAAGGAGCCCGTTATATTGGTGAGTTTGCCATCGGGGTCAATCCCTATATCCTCCATCCCATGAAGGATACCCTTTTTGATGAGAAAATCGATGGCAGCTTCCACTTTACTCCCGGTAATTGCTATGATGACTGCAATAATGGCAATAAATCCGCTATTCATTGGGATTTAGTCTGCATTCAGCGTCCGGAGTACGGCGGTGGGGAAATGTACTTTGATGATGTCCTGATTCGCAAGGATGGACGTTTCGTGATTCCGGAATTGGAGTGCCTGAATCCGGAAAATCTTAAGTAATATTTGGTTATACTAAGAGAATGAAAATACTTGATAATTACATTCCCATGGAATTAGGGTATTATTAAAGTAAAAGCTAGTAAGGTTAATGGTTTCCAAAGGGGATATGTTAAATGAACGGGAAAAAACTTCGTTTAATCTACAATCCTTATGCGGGACGCCGGAAATTAATCCAGGAGTTGGATACTGCGATTCGCATTTTTCAGGAAGGGGGATATGAGGTCTCCATTCATCGGACGAAATCTCCTGTCGATATTGAGTATACCTCATCAGAGAGCAAGGATGTAGATTGTTTGGTTATTGCCGGTGGAGACGGGAGCATTCATCAGGCAGTCAATGGGTTAATGAAAATTCCTCCCGACCAGCGGCCCCTCTTAGGTATTTTGCCGGTGGGTACGGCCAACGATTTAGCCTGCGGCCTGCGCCTACCATCAAAAATTTCCGAAGCCTGTGAAGTAATCGTCCAGGGTTCTACCTTTGAGATGGATACAGGTCAGGTCAATGACCGGTTTTTTGTGAATGTATTTAGTGCGGGGCTCCTTACCGATGTCTCTCCCAAGGTGGATATCCATGTTAAAAATCGCTTAGGTCAGCTCGCTTACTATTTGAAAGGGATTGAGACACTGCCGACTTATCGGCCTTTTAGGATCGAGTATGAATTAAACGGAACCAGCCATTGTGAGGATGCTATGTTAATGCTGGCTGTCAATGGAGTATCCGTGGGCGGTTTTAGACAATTGGTTCCTAAGGCTTCCCTTATCGATGGTAAATTGGACTTCATCATTGTACGTCATAGCGGCTGGCCGGATACCATGCGCATGCTCCTTCACTTAGTTGGGGGAGGTAAAGTAAGCAGTGAGCAAATCGTTCAATTCCAGGCTTCGAAACTAAAAGTTATAACCGAGCGGCCGGTTTTCTCCGATTTGGATGGGGAGTGGGGACCGGACAGCCCATGGGAGATTAATATGGGCCCTAAACTCACCGTGCTTTGCTGAGGGACCGCTAGGTCCCTTTTTTGGCTTATCAGAAAGTATAAGTCTGCGGGCGCATAAGGGCAACCAGCGGCCTCGCCTTCGCTAAAGCTCGGCGATGCCGGGTTTTCTTTAATAGAAAGGGGAGATAGATATGAACTCATTCCCAAAAGAGTTAATTGAAAAAGTATCCGGGATTTCCCCTTTTTATCTGGTAGGAGGGGTAGTGCGAGATCGGCTGCTGAATATCCCCAACAAAGATATAGATGGGGTTATTCCTATACCTTTGGCCGAACTGGAAAAGCATTTACTGGATTGGGGATACCACCCCTTTAAAATTGGGGCAAAACACCAAACCCTTAGTGTATTCAAAGAGGGAGAGCGGATTGATTTCAACCCCTTTAATGGCGATCTTGAAGCCGACGCCCTCAGAAGAGATTTTACCATAAATGCTATTTTTCAAAATGCGCAAACGGGAGAAATTGTCGACCCCCTCGGCGGCAAAGGAGATTTAGAAAGGAAAATTCTTAGGGCTTGTGGCAATCCCCAAGATCGATTTAGAGAAGACCCGGTTCGGATTCTGCGTATGGTCCGTTTCAGCGTAAAATACGGGATGGAAATAGAACAAGATACTTTTAAGGCAGCTCAGGTTCTCTTAGCAGAGTTAAAGGAAGTAGCCAGCGAGCGGACTTCCGAGGAATTAAGCAGGATCTTAACTTTAGAGGATCCTGTGGCGGGGATTCGCTTACTGGATGAATTGGGTTATATAAGGATGTTTTTGCCGGAGTTGGCTCGTTTGCAGGGACTTCAACAGAATCGCTACCATACTAAAGATGCTTGGGAACATACCTTACAAGTGGTTGCTAACACTCCCCTCCAACTTATGTTGCGTCTGGCAGGACTCTTTCATGACTTGGGTAAATGGGAAGTGGCCGGTCGGGAGTGCTATGTCTGGGGAAAATGCTGTGCCGAAGATGGGGCATATTATATTGGTGAGTTTCAAATTCATGGGCGGCAGCTGCATCGCTATAATGGGGAATTTGTCGAGATTCTTGGTGCGCGCTTAGACCATTACCCTCAGATCATTCAGGTGAAGCGGATCCGCAAAAACCCCACTTGTCGAAGGGGCTTTGAATGGGTGCGGGATGGGAAACGCCATTTTCTTGGTCATGAGAAAGAGAGTGCTCGTCTAGCTCGGCAAATTTTTTCCCGATTTCGCTTTTCCATGGCTTTAGGTCAGGAAGGGAAAGGCGGAGAAAAAGAAATTCTTTGGCTCGTAGAAAATCATATGAGCGGTACCTTAGCTTTTATATCTGAACTGCGCGGGGATAGGAATGCCATGCCGGAACAAAAAATGAGGCGGTTTGCTTGGGAAAAGGGTTGGGATGGCAGAACCTATCGTCCAGAAAGGGTTCACCAGCTCTTAGAACTTTGGCGGGCTGATTTTTATGGCGGTAAAAGACGAGAGCCTCGGGAGGAGGAGATATTCGATTTGCTCTTAAAAGAGATCCGCAAGGTAAGTATAAAAATCCAGAAGCGAAATGAAGAATTGTGTTGGGATGAGCTGGAGGGATTTGCCAAAACACATGACATTAGTGGAAGGGATTGGGGGGACTTTAAGGATTTTTTAAGGACAAAGCTTGTTGTCAGCGAGGAGGAGATTCCTCTTAGCGTCGATTTTTTGGACAAGGAGTACAGACACTTTAGAGGAAGAATTAAAAGATATTGACCATTTAATGGCAATGCTCTATGCTTATCTTAACTATGGGAAAGAGGTGAGAGTTATTAGCGCAAAATGGAGATGTATGGTCTGTGGCTATATTCATGAAGGAGAAAATCCTCCGGAAGTCTGTCCTATTTGTGGAGTAGGCTCTGATCAATTCGAAAAGCTAGAGGCGTTGGAAGAGTCTTCGGTTTTACAAGATGAATCATCGACTGAAAGCATCATAGACATGGATCGAGACGAAGCTATTACGCAAGCACTTTATTCTATTTCTTACGGACTATATATTATTAGTACCCATGCCGATGGAGTGGACAACGGACAATGTGCCAATACCTGTTTTCAGATTACTGCCGAACCACCGCGTATCGCGATCGGCATTAATAAGAATAACTATACTCATGAATTGATCGCCCAAAGCGGCATTTTTGGGGTGTCTGTCTTGAATAAACAAGGTCATGATTATGCAAGAAGATTCGGCTATCGCTCGGGACGATCCGGTAATAAATTCGAAGACATTCCAGACGTTCATCGTGGGGAGTTGGGTATTCTACTGTTAGATGATGCCGTAGCCACCATGGAGGCAGAGGTGGTTGGTCAACTAGATGCTGGGACCCACACCATTTTCCTGGGAGAAGTTAAGAATGCTAAGGTGCAGCAAAAGGCTGAGCCCATGACCTATGCTTATTTTCGGGCAACTAAGTAGAAATAAAAATACAGTTGAAGAATTAAGAAGCCATCTCCAGTAAAAATACACACAGAGATGGCTTTTATCCGTTTATACTAATACTCTATCGCCCTTACTGTTAGGCTTAGATACAACAATAAACTCGACGGGTTCACTGGAGTTGTTCATCATTTGATGCGGAGTATATGCCAATACTTCTACTCCCTCATGTTCATTTAACAGAGTTATTTCACCGTCAATTTCAATGGATGCTTCCCCTGCTAAAACGAAGAAGAATTGATTTGCTTTTTCATGAAAATGTCTTACTTCTGAAGTCTTTGGGGGCATCTTCTCATGAATAATGCTTAATTCGGCAGTTTTTACTAAATGCCATCCATCACAAAGATCTCCCCAGGTGTAATGTTCTGCATTGTATTTGCTGATTTTAATCTTGGATCCCTCCCTGCTTATGTATCTGGGTTTACTTTTATTATAGCAAAGTGAGTGTTATAATTTCACAAAAGCTGAGAGAAAGGGAGCGACGGCTGTGGAACAAGCAGCTTTAAATTGGAAAGCTACAATAAGGGATTTGGCCTTGCAGGCAGGTTTTGTCGCCGTGGGCTTTACTAATGCTGAACCGATTGAGGGGCTTAAGGAGTTCTTGGAAGAACGCCATACCATGAATTGGCACTCCTCTTTTGAAGAGAAAGACATCCTCAAAAGGGTTGATCCTAAAGCTTTTTGGCCAGCCTGTGAAACTGTGGTTGCCTTGGCTTTTCCACTCCCTTTTTCCAAGAAACCTCAAGAGGGGGAAGGCATTCTAGCTCGTTCCGCAGTGGGAGAAGATTATCATTCCAGAGTAAAAATAGCCCTGGCTAAATTGATTACTTCTATAGTGGAAGCAGGTTGGCCGGGAGAAAAACCTCTTACTCAGGTGGATACTGGTCCTCTTAATGAGCGGGCCTTTGCTACCCGAGCTGGTTTAGGTTGGATAGGGAAAAATCAACAGTTGATCATTCCCGGAGTGGGTTCTTTTGTAGCCTTGGCATTATTATTTTTGGATCAGGCTCTTCCTCCCGATGCCCCCATTGAAAACCAATGCGGTGCGTGTATCCGCTGTGTCCAAGCCTGCCCTGCACAGATTTTGGGGAAGAAACATTTTCAGGCCAATCACTGCCTGTCCTATCTAACTCAGTGCAAAGAGCCGCTAGCTGAGTCGCAACAGACTTCCTTGGGCAACCGCATCTTTGGTTGCGATACCTGCCAGGAGGTCTGTCCCCATAACCGAGCCTGGCTGAGCAAGGAAGAGGAGTGGGGAGGGCAAGACAATAGTAGGGGAGTTGACTTGTGGGATACTCTTCACCTAACTAAAGGCCTGTTTAACCAGCAATGGAAAAGCAGTGCTGCTGGGTGGAGGGGCAAAGGTATTCTGCAGCGCAATGCTTACCTGGCCCTAAGGAATCTGCAAGATCCTCGTTTGAAGAAGTGGATGGAAGAGCGGAAACAAGACGTGGTTCCAACCCTAATTCAGCCTTACTTAAATGATGAGGGTAATTCATAATTGGTATAAGACGATTTTAACTTCAGAGGAAGTATTTGCCTAAAGCCAGTGCATTTGATATAATAATTTCGAGTTAAATCAACTCGCGGATGGAGTTCCGCTAATGCTTTATGCTAATGACTCCTACTAACAAATTTTCTGTTGGTAGGAGTTTTTTATTACTCAAGAGGAGTTGGATAAATGTACAATATGATTAGCGTTATGATTGGAGGGGCATTAGGAGCGCTTGTACGTTATGAGTTAGGTGCTTGGATAGCAAGTAAATGGAATCAAGGATTTCCATTACACACTTTCATCATCAATGTCACAGGAGCATTTCTTTTGGGGTTCCTTAATATCCTATTTATTGAACGTTTTAAAATTGACCCCATGTGGAGGCTTGGAATTGGGGTGGGATTTTTAGGTGCTTACACAACTTTTTCAACCTTTAGTTATGAAGTTATAACGCTATTAGAGGATGGAAGTTACATGACCGCTGGTCTTTATGTTTTTTCAAGTTTATTATTAGGGTTACTTTTTGCTGCCTTAGGGGTGGGCTTAGCGCGCATAATTTAATAACTTACAAGGGAGGTTTTTGAATGATTGGTAAAGCTAGACTCCTTAAGATTTATGTTGGAGAAAACCAAAGATACGCTAAAAAAAATCTATATCAATATTTGCTTCATTGGTTAAAGCAAAAAGGAATGGCAGGAGTGACAGTAACCCGCGGGATTGAAGGATATGGTCAGGATAAAGTCCTTCATAGTGTTCGACTATTAGATTTGTCAGCCGATTTACCTATTGTAGTGGATGTCATTGATACCCCAGAAAAGATAGATGCAATCTTACCAGAAGTTTGTAATATTGTAACTAGAGGTTTAGTGTTTACCACTGACATCGTAGTACATAAATATGGAACGGAAAAATTAGCACCTTAATTGGAAGTGAATAGATGAATATACCATATACTTATATTCTCCTTTTTATTGGTAGCTTTTTAGCTGCTGCAATATCAGGTGCTGCGGGTTTTGGAGGGGCATTACTTTTACTTCCTTTACTCACTATGACAATCGGTACAACAATGGCTGTCCCGGTTCTTACGATAGCACAAGCAATAGGTAATCTCTCCCGTGCATTTTTTGGGTTCAAACAGATTAAATGGAAACCCGTGTTAATGTTTACATTAGGTGCAGTCCCAATGAGTGTTTGGGGTGCATTTACTTTTGTAGAAGTTCCAAAAGAAATTGTGACCAGAGGAATTGGTCTTGCGATTATTATCTTTGTGATATTGAAGTATTTCAAAATCCTTAAATTTACACCTAGTAATAAAACTATGTTTATTGGTGGAATGTTTGTAGGGTATATTTCGGGTCTTGTTGGTAGTGCAGGTCCGATTGGTGCAGCCTTGTTTCTTTCGCTGAACCTTACGCCTATCTCCTATGTAGCAAGTGAAGCTATAACTGCAATTGCTATGCACATATCAAAAACTATCGTTTATCAAAAATTGCTCGGCATAAATTTATACGCTTTAGGTATTGGGTTATTTATGGGTATCGCAATGATTGCAGGTACATGGGCAGGGAAAAAAATGATAGAGAAAATGTCACGAGAAAAATTCACCAAATTTGTCGGAGTTCTTTTATTATTTATTGGACTTCAGATGTTGATTTTTGGCTAAGTTTTATTTTATGAGATACCTATGGGTTAGGTTATAATAAGTTGTCGAAAGAGATTAATAAGGTTATTTAGTATAGCAAAAATTATGAGGTGATCAATTTGGAATTAACTGAAGCAATTAAGAAAAGAAGAAGTATTAGGAAGTTTAAGCCAGATCCGGTTCCTTCAGAACTAATTACTGAGATTTTAGAAGCTGCTAGGTTAGCCCCTTCTGGAACCAATATTCAGCCTTGGAGATTTGTAATTATTAAAAGTGAAGAAACGAGAGAAGCTTTAAGTAAAGCTACAATATTACCCTTTGTATACCAAGCTCCAGTTGTGCTGGCCTGTTGTATCGATAAAGAGGCTGTTACTAACGCAGGTAAAAAAGTAACGGAACTAAAAGAAGTAGGTGCCTTCGCTGGTACACCTCTCGAAAATCTTGGCACTGAAAATTATAGAAGTGCGCAGATGGATGAGGCTGCTGCCAAAGCCTATTTAAGTCTTAATCTTGCCATAGCCATCGATCATGCAACACTTAAAGCAACAGACTTAGGACTGGGAACCTGTTGGGTAATGATGTTTGATAAGAAAAAAATCAAGGAAATACTTAGTCTAGAGGACCGCTATACCGTAATGGCTCTTATACCAGTTGGATACCCCGATCAAGATCCTGCTCCTCGGCCACGGATGAGTCTAGACGAGATTATTATTAAAGAAGTTTGATATCGTCCAAGCTTTTTGCGGATACTAAGCAAAAAGGCGGGGGTGATGCTAATGAGTGATAAAGTTATTGACCTAAACCGGACCCTTTTTGATCTGACGGAGGAATATCCAGAGCTTATCGATATCTTTTACAAAATTGGGCTTGAAGGTGTTATTCATCCAGAAATGCGCCGAACAGGTGGGAAAAATATACGGGTTATCGAGGGTTTTAAGCACCACGATGTAGCCCTGGAAGATGCCGTTAAAGTGTTGGAGGGGCAGGGTTTTAAAGTTTCGTATTAAACAAACTGAGCGCACGGAATAGTATCCGTTGCGCTCGAATTTTAGGTATGTTGCAGGAGGTAGCTCCCCCTCTATAGAAAAATTGAATTAGAGAGGGGCGGGATAAATTGAAAAAAATATTGTTTGCTCTTGCCGGACTAATACTTTTGATCACTGTTGGTTGCAGCCAGGGAGAAACTGGCGATGAAAAGACAGCAAAGGATTATGTAAAATCGCTAGGCTACCAGATTATTTCTCAAGAAGGCGAAGTAGGTAAATACACTTTAGAAAAGAGCAAACTCTATGGAGCAACGGCAACTATACCATATCAACAAGCATGGGGTGTACAAACATCGGAACCGGATATTTATTTTGGCAAAGAGATTTCTATATACGGATTCACTGTAAAAAATCACCCGTTAGAAAAAGTCTATACAGAAAGCAACGGTACGAGAATATATATTATGTTGACAGAGGGTAAGGTTATCGGTGGTTACTCCTTCCCCAACGCTCCTTTAGCAGGAGCATTATATTCACTCGAAGGGAAAACAGTAGAGGAAGTGACCGGACTAAGTTATCTACAGTGGCAGAAAAAGTGGAAAGAAAAATATGGTGACTAGTATTTGGTCTAGATACCCTTTTTTTAAGGTTGGCAGTCCTTAGCTTTTTTGCAGGCTTCACATGCCGCCTCATAGACTTGGCTATAGAATAATCTTTGCCGGATAGCCCAAAGGGCCTCAAAATCAGCCAGATACTCCCCTTTATACAAAGCAAGGATTTTCTGGGCGGCTTCAATTCCTTCATGAAGCTGGAATTCTTTTAGGGCTTCATTCAGTAATTCCACATCGAGAAGTATTTCATCTCGGCAAATGAAATAATGTTTTCCCTGATTTTTGATTGGGTTTTCAATACCAAGACCGTTAAGGTCTTTTTTTATTTGGGAGAGATTAACGCCAATTAGCTTTTTAATATCGTCTGACTCGGATTCCGACCAGATGGCCTGGTAGATTTGTTCCTTGGTCGCCCCGCCACTGCCTTGATCAAGGAGAAAAGCCAGTAGTTCCCGCTCTTTTTTCGTTCTGAGCTTTACAGACTGGGTACGATTGTCATAAGGGTACACTGTCAAGCCACCGAAAGTTTCAATATAGGCTTTATAAGTCTGGTAACCGGCAAATTTCATCATCTGATTGGTAAAGTCAATTTCAATACCGTTTTTAAAGGCGAATTCCAGAATAGGATCATAGGCCTTGCGGAGTCGAAAATATTCATAAATTCCGTTTTCAGAGCAAAGTCGCAGAAAACGTTGGACTAAGTATATTGCCTGTTCCTTATCATTCATGGCTAAGGCGGCTCGGGAGAGAATGCCGTAAGCCATAGTAGGCAGGAGCATTAAATTAGACTTTTCTCCGATATTTATGCATCTTTTGGCGCATTGGACGGCATTTGGAAAGTCGGAGACCGCCGTAAAATAACTGTAGAGCCGAGCTAAGGCGATAGTCTGAAAATATGGGCCAACCTGATCAAGATTGGCATATATTTCCTCAATAACTTTTAGGTTTGCCTGAGGATCATTGGAAAGGATTAAAGTGTAAATTAGCCGCTGCATTTTTGCCCAGCGTAGCTGAAAATCCGTTTGCCGGTAGAGGGGAGCATATTCATCAGCCAGGGCAAAATAACGCATAGTTGTTTCAAAAGTAGGGTTCTGCCCATTCATCCGATCAATAAAGGCATTCTGATAGTATATTTCGGCGGCAAAAAGGTAACCCAGCCATAATTCTTCATACCGCCCGGTACTTCTTAGTTTTTGTAATTCGCTGGTGATTAAGTCCACGGCCTTATCCCGCTCACCCAGCATTTGATATGCTTTGGCAGCAAAGATACCGATACTGTGCAGGCTTAAGTATTGACGCTCGCTTTCCGGCAGTTCTAGTGATTGTTCATAATAATATACGGAATCTTTCATACGACCGGCAAAAAAATGGATCGTACTAAGATAGCGTTCAAACCAAGTCTTTACTTTTAGCTCACCTTTCCGAGCGCAAGCCTGAATCATTTGATCGGCAAGAGTGTAGGCTTCATTTGCTTGGGAGTTTAAGCACAAGTTGTGCAATTTTTCTATGACAATGGCATAAGCAGATTCTGCAGGATAATTCCCAAGCTGACTGATCAATTCATCCAGCAAGAGGTTAGATTCTTCAAAGGAAATGAAGTTGCGCAATACTCGGGCTTTATGAACCATTGCTTCTATGTAAAGTTCCTGATCTCGGTTGACCAATAAGGGGATTGCTGTGTCTAGGCAAGTCTTAGCGGCGGTAAAGTTGCCGATACTGGACAACAAGGCTCCCTTGGCCACCAATAATTCACAGCTCAAAGGTGAATCGTTCTTTTCCAAGGCTTGAAACCAGAGGCGGAGTTCATTGAAATGACCTTCTTTAAGATAGCTCTTGTAACAGGATAAAATTATTTTCTGAAGCGTTTCTAAATTGCTGCTTAAAAGGGCATAGTGGGCAGCTTGGGCATAATCAACTTTCTCATAATAATAATTAAGAGCTCTTTCCAGCAGAAAATTCTTTTGCGAGACCTTTACTTGCCTTAACAAAAATTCTTTGAAGAGGGGGTGATAGCGAAATAATCCCTTGCCGGAATGGGATGTAAAAATATTGCGGGCTACTAGGTTTTCGAGAGTTGATCTACTGTCATTTTTAGCTAAAACCATATCAAGCATTTGCTCGTCCAATTCATCGAAGCAAGCAGATTTATGCAGAAAATCCACCATTTCCTCTGGAAGGCGGCTAAGACATTCGTAAAATAGATATGAGTATAAAGCTTCCTTACCAACTACAGGGATATCCTGCAGTGTGGTACCGTTATCCATAAGAACTCTAAAAGAACCGATAGCTAAGGGCCAGCCTTCGGTAAGCTGATAAATATATTTATCTTGAAATCCGAAAATATCCGTTACCTCATGAGGTGTGAATGCCAATTCTTTTTGGGTGAGTTCCAAAAATCCCCCTCGTACTTTGAGGGGGATTAACTCTTCCCCCGGTGCTTCGCGACTACTTATGTAAACTTTCAGGTTATCGGAAAGATACTTGATAATACTGGTAACAAGTCTGCGAATTTGTAGGTCTTTGATTGTATGGAAGTCATCCAAAACAATCACTATGTCGGGTAAATTCTCAATACTACACAAAAAAGCATTGGCCAACAGAGTGGTAAAATTTGTTTTATTTTCAAACGGCAGGTATTCGGAAGGATTAAAGTCATAGGTTGGAAAGGTTAGCTTGATTGCTTCCGATAAGTTATTGACGAAGGTAAATACATCATTTTCGCCGTCAAGGGTGAGCCAGATGGTGTTATTTACTGAGCGGGCGATTTGGGAAAGCAGGGTGGTTTTGCCATAGCCGGCACCGGCATGGATATAGACAAAGTTTTGAGAACTGTTATGTACGATCATCTGAAGATCATGGCGGATAACTTCTCCCGCAGTTGCTCGCGGAGTTTTAAGCCTTGCCCTCGTCACGCTTGCCAATGCAGCTCACCTCGCAAAATTTCTACAACAATTATAACATTGCTTTAATTAAATTGTTCAAAGATTAGGGAATTTTCGAACATTTTCTTCGATGTTAGCGGTTTTGTTAGTTGTTGCTGTGCTTTAATTGGATTATATAGGCGGTCCCAAATATTTTTTAAGGGGTAAGGGTTAATTAATTTTTAGGAAATGGGGGAATAACAATGAGTTCAGAAAAGGATCCGAAAAAATTGTCTTTAGAGGATATGGAAAAAGTCACAGGTGGGTTTCGCGGTAAAATATTTGGAGAAAAAGTGTGGCTGGAGTGTGAATATGCTAATACTTCAGAGTGTCCAGGAAGGATACCATGTATCAGATTTGGTACACCGGATTGCGTAGACGGTAAATATTTTGATTATCCGTATGCAATCTTCTATTACTAATCCATCAGGATAATCTGTAAGGTAAGGTTTTTGTCACTTACCCCTTATTATAATTTTTCACATTAGATAAATTCTTTATCGCTTCTTTGGCGGAGGTGAAGCAAGGGTGGCGGATGAAGAATTGACAGGCAGGGCAATAAACGATGATGAGCTAGCGGATGTAAGTGGAGGAAGCGGAAGGGGCTCAGACTGTAATCTCGGGGAAGAGCATTTTCCCAGGTTAGCAATGTGTTACAGTAGAGCTTCTTCATTGGTAGGCGCTACTTATCAATCAATCTGCCCACACTGCAGCATTTGGACATCTCTACCAGAGGGAGCAAGTCTGATCATAACCAATATTATTGAGTGTACTTATCACGGATATGGTAAAAGATTTCGTGGGTGAACTTGGGGGATAAAGATGGAAAAAGACATTTTTCGCAAATCCTCGCTGGAGCGTATTTCTTCGCCGGAAAGGCTGAATGAATATATTAAAATAACCAGTCCAGGGGTGTGGGCTGTGCTTTTAGGCTGTCTTGCCTTATTGATTGCCACGGGCTTTTGGGGTTTTTATGGGAACATCCCCGATAGTGTCAAGGCCACTGGCGTGATCTTTCCGCAAAATGGCGTCACCTCGGTTATTCCGCCGGAGGGAGGTCGGATAAGTGATATGCGAGTGAAGGTGGGAGATTATGTGGAGGCCGGGCAAATTCTCGCCGTTATCCCTCAGGAAGAGTTGATCCGCTCAATCAATGCCTTGAAAAGTAATGGTCAAGCTAATGTTGATCAGATAGCTGAAATGATCAATACTTACGAAAGCCAATCTTTGGTTATTTCACCCGTCTCGGGAATTGTTCTGGCAGCCAAATCTGTTAATGAGACAGTTGCTTCTACGGAGGTGTTGGCGCGGATTGTCAAGCAAGAAAAATACGCCGATGACAAGCAAATAGTGTGCTATATTCCCATGGTCACTGCCAAAAAGCTACAAGAAGGCATGGAAGTACAGGTCTCTCCGGATTTTGCTCCTCGTGAAGAGTATGGGTATATGTCCGGCAATATTACGAAAGTCGGTTCTTACCCTGTAACTGATGTTGATGTGCTAGCGGCTGTGGGAAGCTCACAATTTGCTCAAGGCTTGCTGCCCTCGGGAAATAGTGTGGAGGTTAGGATTACGCTTACTGTTGATCCGAACTCTTCTAATAATATGAAGTGGTCTAATCCCAAAGGTAAGGACCTTCCCCTAGAGCTAGGCACAAATTGCAACTTGGTGATTATTGTAAGGAATTATAAGCCCTATGAACTTTTGTTTTAAGTAGAAATGGAGGTTTTAAGAATGTCAAAAGAGGATATCCAAAAGGCCTTTGAGGTAATGATGAAAGATCCGAGATTCGTATCCTTAATTAAAGAAGCCGGTTTAGAAGTAAATGAGAAGCTGTCAGATGAGGAACTGGATAAGGTAGCAGGTGGGCTTAATGGCGATAGGTTAAGTAAATTAGGCATAGAAAGTCGTGAAGCATTTGGCGAACCGAGTCAGGAATTGTTAGATAGGTTTAACGAGTTAATGAATGCCAGATATGCCGTCAGTGCTATAAAAGATGAGAATGAATCATTAAGAAAGGTAATAACCGATGTTCAGGATATGCTAGCTAAGATCAATGAAGCACAAAGCAAAGCTGCAAGGTCTATTCCCTTCAGTTAAAGCTAACAGGGATGCCGGACTTGTTGTAAAAATGGAGGTAAGGGTAAGTGGTCATGGCCAAGGTCGTGAAAGTGCCGGTGGTGATGCAGATGGAAGCTTTAGAATGCGGAGCTGCTTCCCTTTGCATGGTGCTGGCTTACTATGGAAAATGGCTCCCCTTGGAGCAGGTGCGTTCCGACTGTGGTGTGTCCAGAGACGGCAGCAGTGCCAAGAATGTGGTGAAAGCAGCGAGAATGTACGGCTTGAAAGCTGAAGGGTACCGCATGGAGCCTATAGCTCTGCGCAATATGACTTTTCCCGCCATCATCCACTGGAACTTCAATCATTTTGTGGTTCTAAACGGGTTTAAAAAGGATAAAGCCGTTTTGAATGACCCTGCAAGAGGAACAGTTGAGGTTACCTTAGAGGAATTTGACAAAAGTTTCACAGGAGTTGTCTTGGGCTTTGAAAAGACCGATAGCTTTGTTCCGGAAGGTAAGCCCAAAAGCGTTTGGGACTTTGCCAAAAAACGCCTCGAGGGAACGAGGGCCGCATTTATTTTTGTTATTTTAACAGGAATTTTAACGGCAGGGATTGGCCTGATCACACCTTTATACTCGCGCTTGTTTATGGATAATATCCTAGGCGGCAAAAATCCGGAATGGCTGATGCCTTTTTTGGGTGCGATGCTTCTTACCTTAGTCCTACAATTTGTGGTGGGGGCAGTCCAAGGCGTGTATTGGCTGAAGATCGAGGGTAAATTGGCTATTGCTGCTAATGCTTCTTTTACGTGGCATGTTCTGCACCTGCCGATGGAGTTTTTTTCCCAGCGATTTGTTGGGGATATTGCCTCTCGACAGGGGAGTAATGAACGCATCGCCTCGACCCTGATTGGTCAATTGGCTCCCATATTTTTAAATACTATTCTTTTAGTACTCTATCTGCTGATCATGGTCAGTTATAGTATTTCCTTATCCTTGATTGGGATAGGTACAGCACTTCTCAATATACTGGTTATGCGGAGTATTTCTCATAAGCGGGTCAATCTAAGCCGCGTTATGGAACGGGATGGTGGAAAGTTATCTGGGGTAACCATGTCCGGCTTTGAGATGATCGAAACCATTAAGGCTTCTGGAGCAGAAAATGGGTTTTTTGAACGTTGGGCCGGCTATTTCGCCAAACAGAGCAATGCTCAAATCACATTTACCAAGTCCAGTCAAATCTATAGCATTCTGCCCAATCTTCTACAGCAGGTGGCAAATATTACGGTATTAATGATGGGGGTCTATTTAATCTTGGATGGAGTATTTACCATTGGGATGTTGATGGCCTTCCAGGGTTTTTTATCCTCATTTTTGGCACCGGTCAACCAATTGGTCGGGGTGGGACAGTCTTTTATCGAGATGCGCTCTCAGATGGAACGGGTGGAAGATGTGATGAACTATCCCCCGGATGTTTGCCAAACTTCACAGGTCAACTGCAGTAATTTCTGGGAACGTCAAGCCAAATTATCCGGACACATCGAGATCAAGAATATTACCTTTGGTTATAACAGGCTATCCCCCCCTTTGTTGGAGGATTTTTCACTCATATTAAAGCCGGGAGCCAGTGTGGCCTTTGTCGGCGGATCAGGTAGTGGAAAATCCACTTTAGCCAAACTTATATCCGGACTCTACAAGCCCTGGTCAGGGGAAATACGTTTTGCAGGATGCTTAGGCCAGGAAATTGATCGGGAAATCTTTACAAGTTCCTTAGCGGTGGTGGATCAGGATATTGTACTTTTTGAAGATACCATTCGCAATAACATCACTTTATGGGACTCCTCTATCGAGGAGGAAACTTTGGTGCAAGCCTGTAAAGATGCCCAGATCCATGAGGATATTATGCAGCGTGAGGGCGGCTACGCCCATGTCATCAAGGAAGGGGGCAAGAATTTCTCCGGCGGTCAGAGACAACGTTTTGAGATAGCCAGAGCGTTAGCTTTGAAGCCTACGATTATGATCTTGGATGAAGCAACCAGTGCCCTAGATGCTAAGACAGAGCAAGTCATTATGGATACGATCAAAGGTCGAGGAATCAGTCTGATCATCATCGCTCATAGGTTCTCTACCATTCGCGATTGTGAGGAAATTATTGTCTTGGATAAGGGGAAAGCAGTGGAACGCGGACGACATGAGGAGCTTATGGAGCTTAGTGGCAAATACGCTGCTCTGATCAGTAATTAGCAGGGGGTAACCTTATGGACTTTGAAGAACAACTGCAGAAACGTCTAGCCAATGATCAGGCGGTATTGGAAAGTGCCTTTAGTGATTTAGCTTCTATCATTGGAAAAACCGCAGGAATTCCCCGAGAGAATACTGTCAACGATTTAGGTGTCCTTAGGGAAATATTTTCTGTTTTGAAAGTAAACTTACCGGATATGCCAGTGGAATTAGAGGATGTAAATGCTTGTTTGGAATATAGCTTAAGGTCCACGGGTGTAATGCGACGAAGGGTGGAATTGAGCGGTAAGTGGTGGAAAGACACCACCGGCCCTTTGCTGGGGAGCACGAAGGAAGGGGAGCTAGTTGCTCTTTTGCCAGCCTACCCCGGTGGGTATAAATATTTCGATTCCCTGCAAGGAAAGCAAGTCCGAATCAATGAAAAAACAGTAGGTCGACTCAATTCAGAGGCCTTTTGTTTTTATCGCTCTTTTCCTGCCAAGAAGCTTACGATCAAAGAATTAATCAAGTTTTTCCTGAATTCCCTTGACCTTTTAGATATAGCTTTAGTTCTAGGTGCTAGTTTATTGGTTAGTCTTTTGGGGCTTTTTACTCCGTATATGAATAAACAGATTTTTGATAGTGTCATACCCAGCGGTACTAAAAGTGATATATTTCCGGTAGTTGCTCTATTAATCGGTGCGGCTTTTGGCTCTACTCTTTTTGGCATAACCCGCAGTCTTGTTCTGATGCGGCTTCGTGACAAAATTAATTTGTCTGTCCAAAGTGCTGCTATGGCTAGAATCTTTTCCTTGCCGATTGGCTTTTTTAAAGAGTTTTCAGCAGGAGAATTGAGTACCCGTGCCATGAGCATCAATCAGCTAACTGCGTTGCTTTCCGATAGTGTTTTGACTACAGGACTTTCTGCGGTTTTTTCCTTTGTCTATATATTGCAAATGGCAAGTTTTGCTCCGAGCTTGGTTATGCCGGGATTGTTCATTATTCTAAGTATGCTGATCTTTTCGCTGCTTACGACTATCTTGCAACAAAGGCTTACTCGCAAGCGGATGAAACTGGCGGCTACTTTAAGTGGTTTGGTGTTTGGCTTATTCAATGGGGTACAGAAGGTAAAGTTAGCCGGTGCCGAGAAACGAGCCTTTGCCAAATGGGCTGGGGCCTATAAGGAAACGGGCAGGCTCACCTTTTCCCCGCCCCTCTTTTTGAGGCTTAATGCAGCTATCGCCGGTGCTCTAAGTTTGGGTGGGACTCTGGTGCTTTATTATTTTGCCGGTATGAACAAAATTGCTCCTGCTGATTATATTGCCTTTAGCAGTGCCTACGGTGCCGTCAGTGGAGCGATTCTAGCTTTGGCTGGTGTAGCCTTGAGCTTTGCCAATATCAAGCCTCTTTTAGAGATGGTTAAACCTATATTTGAAGAGATACCGGAAATTGATGAGACCAAGAAAGCTGTCTCGACACTCTCTGGGAGGATCGAGATATCCAATGCAACCTTTCGTTATAACCCGGAGGGACCGACCGTTCTCGAAAATTTGAGCCTAAAGGTGAGTCCTGGCGAGTATATCGGTATTGTGGGTCGCAGCGGCTGCGGTAAATCAACCCTTCTGCGCTTACTTCTGGGTTTTGAAAAACCGGAGACAGGGGCAGTTTATTATGACGGGCTTGATCTGAATACCTTGGATGTTCGCTCGGTAAGACAATGTTTGGGTGTAGCTATGCAAAACGGTAAGCTCTTTGCCGGGGATATTTTCGCCAATATCATTGTTACTGCACCTTGGAGTACCTTGGAGGATGCTTGGCTGGCGGCTCGGATGGCCGGGGTAGAAGAAGATATTAAAGCCATGCCCATGGGTATGCATACCCTGATCGGGGAGGGCAGTGGTGGAATCTCGGGAGGGCAGCGTCAGCGAATCCTGATTGCTCGTGCCTTGATTGCTAAACCGAATATCCTTTTTTTTGATGAGGCCACCAGTGCCTTGGACAATATTACCCAGAAGCATGTAGCAGACAGCTTGGATCAACTGGGCTGTACTCGCCTTGTCATTGCCCATCGGCTATCCACAGTAAAAAATTGCGACCGGATCATTGTGATGGATAGGGGTAAAATTGTCGAAGAAGGAAACTACGAGGAATTGATGGCCAACAAAGGGCTGTTTTATGAATTTGCCCAAAGACAAGTTAGTTAGAATTAGCCCCAAATTTTTAAGAAACGGATGTTTAGGAAAAGGAAGAGCTGGGGGAGAAGCTATGAGAAAGTCGCTGATGGGATTCCTAATATTCATATTGATTTTCGGTTTAATCGGGTGTAGATCCCAAGAAGTCAGCAATGAAAGGGAAATATATATTCCCATTCTGGCGGATGCGGCTTGGTTAAATGCTGATGGATCTTTCCTCCATGGAGTTCAACTGGCTGTGGAGGAAGTCAACAGCGAATATTCTGGCCAAGGTTATCAGACAACCACTGAAGTTATCGACGACCAGGCACTATATGAAAAGGGCGTGGAGATGGCCTCCATACTGGCAAGTAATCCCCGGGTGACTGCTGTCCTCAACCTGCAGAATTTTGATGTTTCCAAAACTACCGCTGATATTCTTTCCGGAAGTGGCGAATTGGTTCTTTTTCCCTATGGTGCTTACGATAGCCTGTTCAATAAGGATAATCCCCTGGTTTTTAGCGGCGTCCCCTCCTTTGCTGACCTGGGAAAAGCCATGGCTGATTATGCCGTGGCAAAAGGGTACCAACGGATCGCTGTATATCACAACGGTGCTCAATCCCAGGAAGAGTTGGTGAGCTCTTTAGAGCTGACCTTGCTCAATAGTTCGGCGAAGATTGTAGATTATGTGCCCTCCATTGCATCGGTCAATGATTTTGACCGGATTTATAGCCGTTGGCAGGCTTTAGATGTAGACTGTGTGGTCATTGCCCAATATGGATTGGAGCGTGCTTTTGAAGTCCTTGACCTGATTCGCAGTCGGGATCAAGAACTGCCGGTGATCGGGGAGCCGATCTTTAACCGGGCTAATGCTCTAGCTGTAAATAAAGAGATTGCCGAGGGGATGGTGGTTCCTTCAACCTTAGTCCTTGAGGATAGCGAGAAGCTCAAATCTTTTCAAAAACGTTACAGGGAAAGATTCGGTCAGGAGGCCGATATCTGGGCGGTCCAAGGTTATGACATGCTTAGGCTCGTGGTGGATAACGCAGTCAGGCTGGACACCAACGATCCGGCTAAGATTGCTGCTGCCCTTCGTGAAGAAAAAGGTTATCAAGGCGTCGGTCGCTACATGGCTTTTACTGAAGGGGGAGCATTAGTTGTCGATGTCGGTCAACTACCTATATTAGTTTGTAAGGACGGCAGCTTTCGTTAAAGGAATCATAAAGGGAGATGGTAGGATTGAAAAATAACAAAAAGACATTGCTTCCTGTTTTGGTAGTGACTGGGGTATTGATACTTGCTGTGACCATTTTTCTTTTCGTCAGATCAAATCAAGTGATGGCTCAGAAAAGTGATTTTAGCAAGCTCTCCTGGGCAGAGGCCTTTGTTCAATTACATGATAGAATGACGAAAGAATACGCCTTTACGGAGTGGAAGGGGATTGAATGGCAAAGACTGTATGATGATTATCTGGGAAAAATCGAAACTGCCCAGGCCAAAAATGATTTTCCAGAGTATTATATAACCCTTCGCAGTTATCTCCATGAGATACCAGATGGACATGTGGGTATGAACAATCTTAAAGAAATTGATGACCAATATATCGGTGGAGGGTTTGGGATCGCTGTCACTAAAGTAGAGGATGGCAGAATTATTATCTCCTGGGTTGACGAAGCCAGTTCAGCATGGGCGGCGGGGATACGTCCGGGTGCAGAAATGGTTGAATGGGATGGTCGGTCTGCCTCAGATGCCGTGGCGGCTGTTTCCCCGATCCTTGGCAGTAATTCTGCCACAGAAGAGAATCTGGTAAGTAAAAAGCTGCAATATCTTGTTCGTGCTCCTATAGGTAAGTCGATTAGCATAAAGTTTTTAAGCCAAGACAAGGAAAAAGCTCAATCTGCAGAAATTATTTCCTATGAGGATCAGGGTAGGTCACTAAAAAAGACTTATCCCGATTCAGTTGTCTCAGATAGGTTGAGAGATGAGATCTTAGGGATAGAGAATCTCGAACCGATGCCTGAAGCTATGGTAGAGACAAAAACATTGGCTGGAAATTTAACCTATATCAAAGTATGGGGGGAATTTGATGCGGATTTGCAGCAGTCCGGGAAAACACCATCAACCTTAGAATTATTCCGTACTGCCGTCCAAGAGGCCATAGATCAAGAATCCCCAGGGCTAATTCTTGATCTTCGCAATAATCTAGGCGGATTAGATGACATGGCGGCTGATATTTTGGGCTCTTTCTATGGGGAGAAAACTTTTTACGAATATCAGAATGTCTATAATCAAAACACCGGAGAACGTCAAATTGTGCAGGCAGAGCCCAAGAAAGATAACTCCCTTGCCTTGTTTATTAATCCTGCGGAGCAGTGTTTTAAGGGTAGGGTCATTGCCTTAATAAATCCCAAATGTGTCAGTTCCGGGGAAGGAATAGCGATGGGGGTTGAGAAGCTGCCAAATGGTGAAACCTTAGGCTTTATGGGAACAAATGGCTCTTTTGGCTTATCCGGTTCGGAAGCACTGATGCCCGGTGAAATTACTGTCCGGTGGCCGGCTGGCCAATCCTTAAATGAAAATAAAGAAATCCAATTGGATAGTCGCGGGGGAGTTGGTGGGGTAGCACCATCGATAAAAATACCGATGACAATGGAGAATGCCCTGCGGATCGCGAAGGGCGAAGATGTGGAGTTAGAGGAAGCAGCACGGATATTAAGTTTAGATCCGCAGTCAGACCAAGCCCTTAAATATACCTTGTATATCGGTCTCAATGACAAGGATACCTATAAGCAACTTATCCCTTATGAGGAAGCTGAACAAAAAGTCAGGGATATCGCTTTTAAGTATGTAGATGGTTTCACGGTCCTTTCCGGCAAGGGTGCTTATAAGGATGATGACGGGGTAGTGACCTACGAAAACAGCCTTGTTCTGGAGTTTACAGGAGCTACAGAAGAACAAATGGATAAGATTATGGACGAAGTTCTTGAAGAATTGAATCAAAACTCCGTTCTCATGGAGAAACAGATGGTACAATATGAGCTTTATGAAGGACAGGGAACAAAAAGATGACGAAGCTGGAAGCCAATATTGTTTTATTTTCAATTACCTTGTGCTGGGCTTCTTCCTATATTTTTATCAAGAACATACCGTTAGACGTCTCGCCCTTTGCTTATCTTACCCTAACCACTGGAATAGCTAGTTTAATACTGGCAGTTGTTTTTTGGGGCAAACTTAAGAAATTCGATAAAGAGACTCTTAGACGAAGTTTTGTGGTGGCGGCAATTATTTGCGGCAACCTTCTGCTCGAACGGTTAGGCATTTCTCGAGTTCAGGCTTCCACAGCTAGTTTCGTGGCTTCTTTAAACATTGTCTTTGTGCCCCTTTTGCTCCTTTTTTTCAAGAAGAAGCCCAGCCCCAATAATGTGGCAGGTATTGTTTTGATCCTTATCGGTTTAGTATTTACCAGTGGCATTAAAACGGCGGGATTTATCAATATCGGTGTCACTGCTATGGTGGGAGCCTGTCTTTTCATGGCGGTCTATATTCTTACTGTGGATAGGTTCACTAAAAAATCTGACCCTTTGCTATTAGGAATTGGGCAGATGTTTTTTACGGCCTTAATTGGCTTTATCCTTTGGTTCCTTGAAGAACCGAAAACCTTTTGGTCAATTAGCTATAGTAATGAGCTTTTGGCCAATATTTTTATCTTGGCTTTCTTCGCCAAAGCCTACGCCTACATAATGCTAATGTATTCGCAAAAATATGCCTCCCCCATATCGGTGACCATTATGTCTTCTACAGAGCCCGTAGTAACCATGGTGCTAGCTTTATTGATTCCCAACTCCTATGGTCAGACAGAGCTCCTAACCTCGGGGAAGTTGATTGGGGCGGCATTTATTGTGGCCGGAGCCATATGTGCCGGTACGAATTTTCTTAGTAGACTTTTATGCAGCTCGGGCTTTACCGCCGAGGGATGAAATAGTATTGGGTTTTCTTTAGGTAACTCTTTAGGGAGGCTTAGAATGAAAGAGTTGATTTCACCGTTTCAAAATAGGCATAAGCTAAAGATAATGATCGTCTGTGTCCTCGTTTTTATTGGGATGGCTGTTCCCTTCAAAGTCATGGTACTTATTGAGGGCTTTACGGAAGTCAGACCGGTTAATGCCGTGCCGATCGTTGTTGGTCTCCTTTTTGGACCAGCGGGGGCATGGGGGTGTGCCTTTGGCAACTTGTTTGCCGATTTCTTTGGTACTTTTTCCAAAGCTTCTATATTGGGATTTGTGGGCAATTTCCTCGCGGCTTATTTACCATATAAGTTTTGGTATCTATCTAAGCGCAGTGAAGCCCCTAATGCTAAGAGCCTGAAGAACATCCTCAAGTATATAGCCATTGCCACAATTGGAGCCGCTGCCACAGCCATTTTGATTGCCAGCGGGCTTGATGTAGTTTTTAACAACTGGATGCCCCAGGTGTTTTGGATAATATTTTTCAACGATCTTGGTTTTTCGCTCTTTCTCGGTCTACCCGTATTGATTGTGCTGACATCGGAGGATAGCCGAGTACGAATCATCCTGCCGGAACCTTGTCAACAAGGTCATAATGGAGAAAAAAGGCTTACTTATTTTAAATATGCCCTATGCCTGACTCTTGTGGTCAGCGAAGGGGTGCTCTTATCCATGATAGGATCGGGTATGCAAATGACCGAATCTACTTTGATGGCTATAACCGGTGGAATTTTCTTAACTGCACTGGTTGGTGTGACAACAACTCCGTCCCCTTGAAACGCCCTTGACACGTTTCCTCCGTTAGCTAAAATAATATATATGCAATGTGTCCGAATATTTATAATAGTCTGGAATATTTGGGCTCTATATTGATATGGAGGAATTAAGGTGCAGCTATTATTTCTAATGATTGAGCATATCGGGTTAATTGTAGCAATTGCTTTCATTCTGACCCGGGCTCCAGCTTTTCGCAAGTTAATGGATAATAAACTTGAAAAGAGCACCATTGCTAAATTGATAATTCTTTTTGGCCTGTTTGGGATTATGGGTACATATACAGGAATTGCAATCAAACCATCGGATGCTGGAAGTATGCTGTGGATGCCTAGAGTTGAGCAAATTAATGTTGATGAAGCCTTGGCAAATTCCCGAGTAGTAGGTGTGGCGGTTGGAGGATTATTAGGAGGTCCTTGGGTAGGATTGGGAGCGGGCTTAATTGCGGGAATTCACCGGATGTTTTTAGGCGGTTTTACAGGTCTGGCTTGTGGTATCTCCACTATCATTGAGGGGATTATCGCCGGATTATTCTATAAGCGCTTGGGGCAAGGACGAATTATTTCCATACGCAATGCTTTTTTAACAGGGATTCTAATTGAATCCATACAAATGATAATTATTTTACTTTTGGCTAAACCTTTTTCTAGTGCCTTAGCATTAGTAAAAATCATCGGCATTCCGATGATTTTAGCGAATAGTATTGGAATTGCCGTCTTTATTGCCATTATTAGCAGTGTGGTGCAAGGGGAGGATCGAATCGAGGCAAATCAAGCCCAAAAGGTCCTGCTTATTGCAGACAAAATGTTAGTACATCTCCGTAAGGGATTGACCCACGATTCCGCAAAAGAAATCTCAAAGCTATTGCTTAAAACTACTGGCGTTTCTGCAGTATCGATCACGAATCGTGAACAAATTCTCTCCCATGTGGGTTTAGGAGATGACCATCATCTTCCGGGGCATCAAATTCTTACTGAAGCTACAAAAAAAGTTTTACGGACTGGGGAATTCTATGTGCCGAAAACTTTGCAGGAAATTGATTGTCCTCATCAGGGATGTCCATTAACCGTGGCAATTATCGTTCCTTTAAAAAAGTCAGAGGAAGTGATTGGAGCCCTTAAATTTTATTTTCTTAATTCTAAACATATTAAACCAGTGGATGAGGAATTAGCCCAGGGTTTGGGAAGGTTATTATCTCATCAAATAGAGGTAGTGGAAGCCCAAAAACAAGCAAAATTAGTACGGGAAGCAGAAGTAAAGGCTCTACAAGCTCAAGTCAACCCTCATTTTCTCTTTAATTCTTTAAACACTATAGTAGCCCTGATTCGGACCCAACCGGATATGGCCCGAAAATTGCTTGTTCAGTTAGGTAATTTTTTTCGACAAAACTTAAATTCCTACACGAATTCTTTGGTTAACCTTCAACAAGAGCTTGACCATACCCAAGCATACCTTAATATTGAGCAGGCAAGATTTGCTGAGAAACTAAATGTAGAAATAAATATTGATGATGGAATTGAGGGGGTATTTTTACCACCCCTTACCCTCCAACCCCTTGTTGAGAATGGAATAAAACATGGGCATAAGGAATTAAATAGAAGTGGCGAGATTAAAATAAATATCTCCCAAGAGGATAGAGCTGTTAGAATCGCAGTTTGGGATAATGGAGTGGGGATTCCGGCAAGTCGGCTTAGTGAACTATTACACCGGCGTGTTGAATCTCAGGAAGGGACCGGGTTAGGTCTATATAATGTGAATCAGAGGCTAATCTATAATTTTGGCGAAGAATCACGGCTGCACATTGAGAGTACACCGGCAAAGGGCACTGAAGTCTGGTTTAAGCTTCAGAGGCAAGGAGGGAACAAATTATGATCAAAGCCTTAATTGCTGATGACGAGCCCTTAGCACGTGATGAATTGATTTTTCTTCTAAAGCAATGTAAGGACATTGAGATTGTGGGCGAAGCCGCCAGTGGAGAAGAAGTTTTGGCACAGATTCAGGAAGTACAGCCGGATGTTGTTTTCTTGGATATTCATATGCCTAATCTAGATGGACTTAGTGTGGCTAGTAAATTGTTAGAGCATAATCCAAAACAAATTATTGTTTTTGCCACTGCTTATGATCAACATGCAATTAAGGCATTTGAAGTAAACGCGATCGATTATTTGTTAAAGCCCTTTGATGAGGAGCGAGTTTGTAAGACTGTTGAGCGAGTTAAAGAAAGAATAGACGATCCGAACCATGATATGGTAACCAAACTTATTTATAAAATGTTTGGTGGGAAAATAGTGTCCGCCGCTGACAAAATTTCTAAACTAGCTGTACAGTGTGAGGACAGGGTTATTCTAATTGATCCACATAAAATAATCTATGTTTATCGTGAGAATCGTGAGGTTTTTATAAAAACGGCCAATAAGGTATACATAACGAAATACTCGTTAAATACCTTGGAGGAAAAGTTGGGAGATTATTCGTTTTTTCGAACGCACCGCAGTTACTTAGTAAATCTTAACTATGCCCAAGAATTGGTTCCATGGTTCAATGGGGCCTATACCCTGATTATGAGTGACGAAGCACGGTCCCAAATACCAATAAGTCGTATTTATGTAAAACAGCTGAGGGATTGCTTAAGTTTGTAATAGTTTTTAAGTACAGAATATTCACGCTTTAGACAGCAAAATAAACATCTTAAACAAGATCATGACAATCTCAACTTATACTTTGCTAGACTATGGCTAAAAAGTAAGAGAAAGGAGATTTGTTATGGTCACATTTTTGCTCTCTTTTGTTGCACTTATTTTAGGGTACATGTTCTATGGCAAGTTTGTAGAAAAGGCGTTTGGAGTGGATGAAAATCGGGAAACGCCTGCCTACACCATGACTGACGGGGTGGATTATGTCCCCATGGAAACTCGGAAAGGAGGCTTAATTCAACTCCTCAATATCGCCGGATTAGGACCGATTTTTGGCGCCGTTTCAGGTGCTTTATGGGGTCCGGTAGCATTTCTGTGGATTGTCTTTGGGGGAATTTTCGCAGGTGCCGTTCACGATTATTTTAGCGGTATGCTCTCAATTAGAAATGGCGGTGCTCAGGTTCCCGAAATTGTTGGTCGTTATCTGGGAACGGGGATGAAGCAATTTGTTAATGTCTTTTCGTTATTGTTATTGGTTTTAGTGGGTACGGTTTTTGTAGCCGGTCCTGCGGGTCTAATCATTACCCTCACCCCTTCCTGGGTTACTTTAGGGATGGTTACTGGTTTAATCTTCTGTTACTATATTCTTGCTACACTTCTACCCATTGATAAGATCATTGGTAAAGTTTATCCGTTTTTTGGAGCACTGCTTCTGATTATGGCAGTAGGCATAGGTGCAAGTCTGATTATTAATGGTTATCCTATCCCTGAGTTAACGCTCAGCAACCTCCATCCCAAAGGGTTACCCATCTGGCCCTTGCTTTTTATCACGATTGCTTGTGGAGCGATAAGTGGATTCCATGCTACTCAGTCGCCTTTGATTGCGCGTACCCTTAAGAATGAGAAACATGGCCGTAGTGTATTTTACGGGATGATGATTGCAGAGTCGGCAATTGCTTTGATTTGGGCCGCAGCAGCCATGTCGGTGTTTAACGGAACGGAAGGGCTGCAAAATGCCTTGACGACAGGCGGTGGTCCGGCAGGGGTTGTACGTGCTGTTTCCATGACGATGTTAGGAGCCGTTGGTGGAACATTTGCGATCCTAGGTGTCGTGGTCTTGCCCATTACTTCCGGAGATACGGCTTTTCGTGGTGCTCGCTTACTTATTGCTGATTTCTTTAAAATGAGCCAAAAAGGATTTTCCAAACGCTTAATCATTGCTGTTCCGCTTTTTGTCGTTGCCTTCGGGCTGTCCTTAATCGATTTTAACTTCCTCTGGCGCTATTTTGCCTGGGCTAATCAGACAACTGCAATGATTATCCTTTGGTCAGCGGCGGTGTTCTTAGTTCTCGAACAGCGTAACCATTGGGTAGCCACTGTCCCTGCAGTGTTTATGACCGCGGTTTCGTTTACTTATATCTTGCAAGCCCCTGAGGGATTTGGTTTATCCACAAGTATTTCCTATCCGGTAGGGTTGGTTATTACGTTAGGAATTACTTTACTATTTGCCAATCGGGTTAAAAAGGAAAGGAAATTGCTAAATTCTGCTCATACGAATAACAAGTCGATCTAATGTTCAGATACAGATAGAGAAGGCTAAGTGACTTACTCTTCAAACTAAAGTCAATAGTTTTGGGGGAAAAGGAAATACAAAAACGCTGGGGCGTTGCCGGAATCATAGTTCTGGAGCAATGCCTCAGCGTTTTAAGCTATTTTATTTAATTCGTTTACTGACAAACCGCTCCATGCGGGTTAAGGCTTCCTGGATTTGCTCAGTGGAATAGGCATAGGAACAGCGGATATACCCTTCACCAGAAGGGCCGAAGGCATTGCCGGGAACCACGGCTACCTTTTCTTCACGCAGTAGTTCTTCGGCAAATTCCTCTGAAGTCAGACCCGTCGCCGCAATACTGGGGAAGGTATAGAAGGCACCAAGGGGCTCAAAGCAGGATAAACCCATTTTGCGGAAACCATGAACCATTAAACGGCGACGGCGGTCATAGGTTCCGACCATGTCTTGCATGGCTTGTTCGGCGGAGCGAACAGCCTCCAAAGCAGCTACTTGGGCAGTGATGGAAGCACAGAGCATGGTGTACTGGTGGATACGGGTCATAGCTTGAATAAGGTCATGATGACCTGCGGCATAGCCGATCCGCCAGCCGGTCATGGCATAAGATTTGGAAAAACCATTGATAAGTAAAGTGCGGTTTCTCATATTAGGCAAACTGGCAAAGGCTACGTGGTTACCGCTATAGGTCAGGTCAGAATAGATCTCATCAGAAATGACAATCAAATCATGATCCTGAACAAATTTAGCAATGGGTAGATAGTCTTCCCAGGTCATAATCGCTCCGGTGGGGTTATTGGGATAGGAGAGAACCAAAAGCTTAGTGTTGGGGGTATAGGCTCGCTCTAAATCCTCTACTCTTAATCGAAAATCTTCATCGGCACGGGTAGGTACATAATGAACCTCTGCACCAGCTAAAGTGGCACAGGGTCCGTAGGAAACATAGGAGGGGTCAGGAAGCAATATTGCATCCCCTGGACTAAGTAGTGCTCGCATGGCTAAATCCACAGCTTCACTGGCACCGACAGTTATGAGAATTTCCCCGTTAGGATTGTATTCCAAGCCAAACTTTTTTTCCATTCGCCAAGAAAGGGCCTGACGTAGCTCCAAGATTCCGGAGTTACTGGTATACATAGTCTGACCTTGCTCGAGGGAGAAAATGCCGCTTTCTCTCACTGTCCACGGAGTTACGAAATCAGGTTCGCCTACGCCGAGGGAGATTACATTTTTCATAGTAGAGACTAGGTCAAAGAACTTGCGAATACCTGAAGGAGGTAAATTCGCCGCGACAGGTGAAAGATACTGATTCACGGTGAAATCACCAGCCTTTCAGGAGCATCATCCTCGCCAAGGAGTTCTACGCCATTTTGTTTATAACGGCGCAAGATAAAGTGAGTGGTGGTATCTGTTACATGCTCTAAGGGAGCAAGCTTTTCAGCCACAAATAATGCCACTTCCTGCATGGTTTTTCCTTCAATCAGAAGAGAGAGGTCATAACCCCCGGACATAAGATAAACAGCCTTGATCTCAGGAAACTTTTGGAGACGACGGGCAATTTTATCGAAGCCATAACCTCTTTGGGGGAGGACCTTGACATCAATCAGCGCGGTAACGATAGGTTCGTCGGTTCGCTCCCAATTAATAAGAGGGCAATATTGCGCAATTATCTTCTCATTTTCCCACTGCTTAATCCGCTCTTCGATAAATTCTACCGATAGTCCTGTCTGAATAGAAAGTTCTTCGGGGGACAAGCGAAAGTCTGTAGCGATCAGTTCGAGAAGCTTTCTTTCATCGTTTGTGAGCATGAATAGGCTCCTTCCTTCAAGTTTTCATCCATCATATCACAAGATTCTGTAATATAACAAGATAAAAATTAGTGAATTGGTCTATATGAGACGGTAAAATATGCTCTTAAATATTTAGCACATAGGATTATAATATCACGAATGGACCTCCATGTTAATGTCCACTTGCATAACCCTACCTCTCATAAAAGGCCTAAAAAGTGTACTACTTCAAATAGTAGAATCCTCTATGTCTAAACACTAAAAATGGCCAAATTATCTAGTATTCTTAACAATAGGGAAACAGAACCTTGTTTTGAATAATTTTAAGGGATAATCTTGGGCATTTTTAAGATTTAGGTTATAATAGAGTGATTGATTTGTACACATTGTGAAAGGATATGTAGAATAATGGCACATCTTAATATCGTTATGGTTGAACCAGAAATTCCACCTAATACCGGAAATGTAGCAAGGCTTTGTGCTGCCACAGGGGCAACCTTGCATTTGGTCAAGCCTCTAGGTTTTGAAATCAACGATAAGCATTTAAAACGCGCTGGTTTAGATTATTGGCATCTACTTGATATACGAATCTATGAAAACTATACGGAGTTTGAGGAAAAAAATCCTGTAGGTCCTCGATACTTGGCTACTACAAAGGCCAAACGCTTTCATACGGAAATTCAATACGAACAAGGTGGGTATTTCCTTTTTGGGAAAGAGACCAAGGGGCTAGCTCCGGAGATTTTAGCTCGCTATCCTGAGACCACTATTCGTCTGCCCATGCGTGAAGATGCTCGCTCTTTAAATCTCTCCAATTCCGTAGCTGTAGTAGTGTATGAAGCTTTGCGTCAATGGGGAAATCCAGGGCTTATCTAAGTGTCTTCAGACTAAAGCAAATCATACTGAACGCAGTGAAGTATCTTACCCAATAGCAACAGGTAGCCCCTAATATATGCTGGAGGAAAAGAAATGACTTTTGTTTGGACTTTTGCCATAGCCTTAATCGTTGCAATCGTTACTACTCCATTATCCATGAAATTGGGACGACGCTGGGGAGCAATCGATTACCCAGGAGGGCGGCGCATTCATAAAACTCCGATACCACGCATTGGCGGGATAGCTATCTACGCAGCTTTCTGGATTGCTGTGTTTTTAACCGTTTCTTTAACTGGGAAATGGGAGCAAGAAATTTGGGGATTGTTTTTGGGTAGTACCGTCATTGTAATAGTTGGAGTTATAGATGATATATATAACCTGCGCCCTCTAGTCAAGCTCATATGGCAGATTGTTGCTGCTGGCCTACTGCTTTTTTTTGGCTTTTCCATGAGTCAGATTTCGCTCCCGATCGTAGGTGTGCTTGATTTTGTGGCTATGGGCTTTGGCTGGCTTGGCTTAGCCTTAGCTGTTTTTTGGGTGGTGGGGCTAGTCAACACAGTGAATATTTCTGATGGCCTAGATGGTTTAGCAGCTGGGATATGCTTTGAAGCAGCCCTTCTCCTTTGTTGGTCTGCACTCCGTATTAATCAGGTGGCCGAAGCCCACCTTACCTTGGCCTTGGCTGGGGCAGCTTTAGGATTTTTAGTTTTTAATTTTCATCCTGCCCGGGTATTTATGGGTGATTCGGGGAGTATGTTTTTGGGGTACATTATAGGTGGTATCTCCATTATGGGATTATTAAAGACAGCAACGGTTCTAGGGCTGATATTTCCATTACTTGTCTTGGGTATGCCTCTCACAGATCTAACTTTTGCCATTATTCGCAGAAAAATAAGAGGCCATTCCATTGCCACTGCCGATCGGGGGCATCTACACCATCGATTGTTGGATGCAGGGCTTAGTCAGCGTCAGGCAGTACTTTTGCTTTATGGCATGAGTGGCTGCTTTGGCATCGCTGCTGTTTTAGGGGCCTTGGGTTCTTGGATCTGGGCAGTTGTCCTTTTAATTGCGGATTTTGCCTTATTAATTATTATTTTGCTGCGTCGTGCCACATTACTCACCGCTATGAGCAGGAAACATAGTAAGTAATTGATGAAATTCTTTTGGCATTAGGAGATGATAGAAATGGAAATTCGTTTTCATGGGCACTCTTGTTTTGAAATTATAGGTGAGGAAGGTAGAATTCTCATTGACCCTTTTCTCACCGGCAATCCTTCCGCCGATGTAGGGCCTGGGGATTTTACTCGGCTAGATGCCATTTTAGTTTCTCACGGACATGCGGATCACCTAGGTGATGCCATCGAGCTTTCCCAAAAAACCGGGGCTCCCATTATCTGCGTGTTTGAGTTGGCTCGCTTATGTGACAAATATGGCGCTAAAACCCATGCTATGCATATCGGCGGCAAACATATTTTCAATTTTGGTACCGTACGTTTGGTCCAAGCCTTACATGGTTCAGTATTTGAGCCAAAGGGAGAAGAAGATGCCTATACTTATGCCGGTCTTGCCTGTGGTTTTTTAATTCAAATGGATAATAAGTGGATTTATTTTGCCGGGGATACAGGTCTGTTCGGGGATATGGAGCTCATCGGGCGCAGGCATCCGCTGGAAGTTGCATTGCTACCTATTGGGGATAATTATACGATGGGTCAAGAGGAGGCTATTTATGCTACGACCCTTTTACGACCAAAGCGGGTTATTCCCATGCATTATAACACCTTCCCCATAATCACTCAGAATCCGGAAGAATTCATCGATCTTCTGAATCGTAAATGTCCGGCCAGTAAGGGGGAAATTCTTACTCCTGGGCAATCCCTTATTATATAATTTAAACCAGCAAAGCCTATTTTTAATTGTCCGGTGGTGCTGCACGGATTTTAAAACTACTACCTGTCCCTAGGGCAGGTATTTTTTATTGTTCTTCAGGGGAAACTTTACCTGAGGAGTTGATTCACATGACCAGAAAACCTTGTGTAGCCAACTGTTCCTACTATGTTGAGGGACGTTGTCGCTTAAAACAACAACCTATCGAAAGAAAGTCTTTTTGTCCTTACTTCGATGGGCAAGGTATGAGCAGGGGGATGATTTAGTGAAAGGGAAAAATATTAAGCTCAAGAGGACTGATCCGCTAGAAGCTTTAAAAATGGAAATAGCTGCTGAACTTGGGCTGATTGATCAAGTTAGGGTAAAGGGATGGCACTCTCTATCTGCTAAGGAAGCAGGAAAAATCGGCGGGTTAATGACGCAAAGAATGAGGACTAAGGAACATAAAAAGGAAGACAAGTAACATTCAATTAAACTTAAATAATATATAACAGCAAGAATTTTTGAAAATTATTTTCAAAATCTTAAAGGGAAAATAACCTTTGCTTTGTCGCTTGTGGTATAATTGAGTCTGAAATCGCTTTAAAAAGTAGGGAGCGTTAAAGATTGAGTCAGACTAAACATCAGCAAATTTTGAGTTTTATTGAGGGCCTTGCAGTTGGCAGCAAGGTATCTGTGCGCTTTATCGCCAAAGAGCTGGATGTCAGCGAAGGTACTGCTTACCGGGCTATTAAAGAGGCAGAAAATAAGGGCTATGTCCGTTCCATCCCAAAGGTGGGTACAATCCGCATTGAGGGAGCAAAAGAACGGCGTATAGAAGACCTAACCTTGCGAGAAGTGTCTCAAATTGTCGAAGGAATCGTTCTCTGTGGTTTTGAAAGCCTTGATTTGTCACCCAACAAATTTTTAATTGCTGCAATGGAATTAGATGCCATGGAGCGATATTTAGAGGAAAGTGCACTATGTATCGTGGGAAATCGCTATGATGCCCAAATGTTGGCCTTACAGAAGGGATCAGCGCTATTAATCACCGGTGGGTTAGAGCCTCAAGATGAGATAATCCAGCTGGCTAAGGAAAAACATTTGGCGATTATTCAATCACCTTATGATACTTTTGCCGTAACCACCATGATTAACCGTGCTCTTTATGATCGCTTGATTGAAAAAGAACTGATCTTGGTTGAAGATATCATGGTCAAGGAGGTCAATTATTTAACTACCGGTTCCACTGTCGGAGATTGGCATGAACTATCCCAGAGGACAACCCATAGCCGTTTCCCTGTAGTGGATGAGAATATGATAGTAGTGGGAATGATCACTGCTATTGATGTTGCCGGTGCAGAGACAAGTACCCTTGTGACTGAAGTTATGAATGCTAATCCCTACGTTGTGGGGCGGGAGGATTCCGTTACTCACATTTCCCGGATTATGCTCTGGGAAGGTTGGGAGATTGCAGCGGTAGTTGATCAAGGAGTGTTGATCGGCATTATTAGTCTCCAGGATGTTCTGGAAGCCTATCAGCAGATTCAGAAACAACCACAATTTGGGGAGACTGTCGACAATTTGATCTTAAGCGGTTTTCGCTATGTGGAGGATCCGGAGTTTCTGACCATCGAGGGTGAGATTACCCGGTTTATGATTAACGAGTTTGGTTCTGCAAGTGCCGGGGTTTTGGTTACCTTAATGAACATGGCCGGTTATATTGCTTTGCGTAAGCAGTATCGTTTAGATGCCATTACCGAGAACTTTACCTTTTATCAGTTGCAGCCAATCCCTGTCGGTACAGAAATACGCATTACAGTAAAATTATTACTGGTAGCAAAAAAACACAGCAATATTGAAATTGATGTATACTCCAATAATCAGCTTTTAGCCAAAGCACTGATGACCGCTAGAATGGGCGATAAAAAAGTCTCCTAGGGACTCCCAAAAAAATCAAGGGCCGTTTGTTTAGGAACTATGAGTTCTTAAGCAGCGGCCTTTCTTTATTAAAGGCCATCTATCAGAGTCCAGGTTTTCCCTACAATCTGCCCTGCTTACACCTCCATATTAATTTTATTATCTGTAAAGAAGAAAGAGATTTATACAATAGCTATAGACTCTTGAAGGCAATAAGCCTTAAAATAAGGTGGGATACTTTTGGATGAGAGGAGGATGGCTAACAATGGCATTTGTTCATTTGCATGTCCATACCGAATATAGTTTGCTGGATGGAGCAGCCCGCATTGAAAAGTTGGTACAAAAAGCCGCAGAACTTGGTATGCCGGCCTTGGCAATTACTGATCATGGGGTAATGTATGGAGTGATTGATTTTTATAAAGCCTGTAAAAAGGCGGGGATCAAACCCATAATTGGCTGTGAAGTCTATGTAGCACCCCACCGGCGGACGGAACGGGTGCCGGGTCGTGATGATAATAACCGCCATCTTGTTTTACTGGCCGAAAATGAAATAGGATATAAGAATCTCATCAAACTGGTTTCTATGGGCCATGTAGATGGGTTTTACTATAAGCCCCGGGTGGACAAGGATATCCTAAGGAAACATAGTGAAGGACTGATTGCCTTAAGTGCCTGCTTAGCCGGGGAAGTCTCAGAGTATCTCATGAATAATCAATTAGAAATGGCTGTTCAGAGTGCCTTGGAATATGAGGAGATCTTCGGCAAAGGGAATTTCTTTCTCGAAGTGCAAAATCATGGGCTTGAGGAGCAGCAACGTGTTAATACCGGTATGTTTCAGGTTTCTAAGCGGACAGGAATTCCTTTGGTAGCCACCAATGATGTCCACTATATTAACCGTGAGGATGCTTTTATCCAGGACGTGTTGATCTGCATTCAGACTGGGAAGAACCTTACAGACTCTACGCGGATGAGTTTTTCCAGTGAGGAATTCTTCTTAAAATCTGAAGGGGAAATGAATCTTCTCTTTGGGGAACATCCGGAAATACTAGAAAACACTGCGAAGATCGCTCAGCGTTGTCAGGTGGATTTTAAGTTTGGTGATCATTATTTACCAGTATTTGAGGTACCGGAAGGATATACTTTAGATACTTACCTAAGAAAGCAGTGCTTTGAGGCCTTCCCACGTTTTTATCCGAATCAGACTACAGAGGAAAAGGAACGGCTGGAATACGAGTTGGGAGTAATCGCCCAAACGGGATTCTCCGGTTATTTCCTCATTGTCGCTGACTTTTGTCAGTATGCCCGTAACAACGGAGTTGCGGTGGGCCCGGGGCGGGGTTCTGCAGCTGCCAGTATGGTAGCTTATCTAATGGGGATCACCACCGTTGAACCTATGAAGCATGAATTGCTTTTTGAACGTTTTCTGAATCCGGAGCGGATAAGCATGCCGGATATTGATATCGACTTTGACCCGGATGGTCGGGAACGGGTAATTAGTTATGTGACCGAAAAATACGGGGCGGACAAAGTCTGCCAAATTATTACCTTTGGTACCATGGGAGCTAAAGCAGCTATTCGCGATGTAGGGCGAGTTCTGGGGATTCCCTTAGCCAGAGTGGATAAAGTAGCCAAAGCTATCCCCAGTGACTTAGGTATGACCCTGGAAAAAGCTCTGACCTTATCCCCCGACTTGGTTAAACTTACCGAAGAAGATGGGGAGACTAAGAAGCTCTACGAAATCGCCCGGGCAATTGAGGGTATGCCTCGACATGCCTCTACTCATGCGGCAGGTGTGGTAATCGCCAAGGACTCTCTTGATACTTACCTGCCCTTACAGAGGACTTCTGATGGTGCCTTTACCATGACCCAATTCCCCATGAAGACTGTGGAGGAGATCGGACTCCTTAAAATGGACTTCCTAGGACTGCGTAACTTGACCATCATTCAGGAGGCCTTGCAGCGCATTCAAGAAAACTGTGG
>NZ_CEVWNY010000017.1:0-39257 GCF_982384815.1 Desulfitobacterium sp.
CCCAAGGATTGCGAGTGATGAAAAATCCCGAGTTCTCTGTTGAAGAACCCATGGCAAACTCATCCATATTAAGCTTACCTAAGAGGATTGCCCCGCTATCATTTAATCGCTCTGTCACAGTAGCATCATAGGGCGGAACGAAGTTTTCTAAGATTTTGGAGGAACAGGTTGTCCGAATCCCCTCTGTGCAAAGATTATCCTTCAAGGCCATGGGGATTCCTGCCAAAGACCCGATCTTTTCTCCCCGCGCCAGCTTTTCATCGAGCTTTTGTGCTTGGGCAAGTGCCTTTTCCTCTGTGACAGTGATAAAGGCCTTAATATCTGAATCCAATCTGTGAATTCTATCTAAAAACACCTGGGTGAGCTCAGTAGCACTGATCTCTTTACCTACCAAAAGCTCATGCAGTTCCCCGGCTGTCCGCTCTGTCATCTCCATAAAAATTCTGTCTCCTTTCCTACCTAAACAATCCGGGGCACTTTAAAGAAGCCATCCTCTGCTTCCGGAGCATTGGCAAGAACCTTGTCACGAGCCATGGAAGGCTTGACCACATCCTCACGCAGCACGTTATGTAAGGGAACGGCATGAGCGGTGGGCTTAATATTATCAGTATTAAGCTTCTCCAACATAGCCGCATATTCTAGGATGGAATTCAACTGTTCCGTATTCTTGTTAAGCTCTTCTTCTGTTAATTCCAAACGGGCAAGCATGGCCACATGCTCAACTTCCTGTCGTGATATTTTCACGTTTTTCACCGTCCAAGATATTAAATTTCAAAAAAGTTATTCTATCCTTGGGGCACCAATTTTGCGAACTCCTCTTCTGTAAGCACGGGGATTCCCAACTCTTTAGCCTTAATTAATTTGGAACCCGCTTTTTCGCCGGCCACCACAAAAGCTGTCTTTTTGCTAACGCTGCCGGCAGCCTTACCCCCTAACTCTTCGATCCGGTTTTCAACATCTTGGCGATCCCAACGCTCTAAGGTTCCCGTTACCACGATGCTCTTGCCGACAAAAATCTGAGGCTTTGTGGAACGTTGGGCAGTCATATTAACCCCGGCTTGGCGTAGTTTTTCTAAAAAGCGGCTGGAGCTTTCCAGTTGGAAAAAGCGAACAATACTCTGGGCCATTGTGGGGCCAATGTCCGGAATTCCCTGAAGCTCTTCGATAGGGGCTTTTTCCAATTCGTCCATAGTTCCGTATTTTTGGGCCAAAATCTTTCCGGCTTTCTCCCCTACGTGACGGATGCCTAAAGCAAAGATCAAAGGAGCAAGTCCCCGTTCCTTGCTATCGTCAATGGCTTTGAGGAGATTCTCCGCGGACTTTTCACCCATCCGCTCCAGCTTAAGCAAAGCTTCAAATTCTAAGTAATAGAGATCTGCAGCGTCTTTAACCAGGCCCGCCTCCAAAAGCTGATTAATCACCGCGGGGCCCAGTCCGTCGATATTCATGGCATTACGTGATACAAAATGAATAATGGCTTCCCGTTGCTGGGCCGGGCAGGTAATACTTGTACAACGGTGGGCTGCCTCTCCCTCTTCCCGAATCACTGGGCTATGGCACTCCGGACAGTACTCCGGCATCGCAAAGACCAGCTCCTTGCCGGTACGTTTTTCCGGCAAAGAACGCACTACTTCCGGAATCACATCCCCCGCCTTTTGAATCAACACATGATCGCCAATCCGAATATCTTTGCTTTGAATATTATCTAGATTATGCAGAGTGGCCCGACTTACCGTAGATCCTGCCACGAATACAGGGGCAAGGTAAGCTGTAGGAGTTAAAACCCCTGTCCGCCCTACCCGAATAATAATATCCTCTACAATGGTTTCCACCTGTTCAGCGGGAAATTTATAAGCGATAGCCCAGCGTGGGCTTTTGGCGGTAAAGCCTAATTCCCGCTGCTGAGCGATATTATTTACTTTGATGACCAAGCCATCGATATCATAAGGAAAGCTATGCCGCTTTTCGACCATTTCCTCACAATATGCAATTACATCATTGATATTATTAAATACTTTGAACTCCGGATTAATGGTAAACCCCTGCTCTTTCAGATACTCCAGGACCGCCGTTTGGGAAGGTAATTCAACCCCTTCAGGAGTTAAGACTTGATAAGCGAAATAGCCTAATTTACGTTGAGCTGTAATCTTCGAATCAAGCTGGCGAAGGGAACCGGCAGCGGCATTCCGTGGGTTGGCAAAAGGAGCTTGTCCCGCTTCTTCCCGCTCCTGATTTAAACGTAAAAAGGAGGCTTTCGGCATATAGCCTTCTCCCCGTACATCCAGGCGTTGGGCAGACTGACGCAACCGCAAAGGAATAGCGGAGATGGTCTTAACATTAGCGGTAATTTCTTCTCCGACTTCCCCGTCCCCCCGGGTGGCTCCCCGAAGGAGAACTCCATCCTCATAGGTCAAAGCCACCGTTAACCCATCGATTTTTAGTTCAACTACATACTCGACATTAGAAACAATTGAGCGAACTCTTCGATCAAATTCCAATAGATCACCGGCATTAAAGGCATTATCTAAACTAAGGAGGGCTTCTGCATGGCGAACTTTGGGAAATTCCTTAGCTATATAACCGCCAACCCGCTGAGAAGGAGAATCAGGTGCAAATAATTCCTGATGGTCTCTTTCTAGACGAATCAACTCCTGCATGAGGGCATCATATTCTGCATCACTTAAAGTAGGCTGATCCAAGCCGTAATACTGATAATTTGCTTCTTCGATCTGCTGACGTAAAGCCTCGATTCTTTGAGCTACCTCGGACATTAATCTTCCCTCCTAAAAAGCTATCATAAGCATGAAGTAGGAAAAAATTATATAGGTTTGCATATGGGGTCAAGATACTTCGCTAATCGCTCAGTATGACAGGGGACTAAGATATTGTGTCATCCTGAGCAGATGCGACGAACGTAGTGTCATCCTGAGCGGGCGTGAAGGATCTGTTAGGGAAGAAAATACTTCGATAAAGGAGGAACAACTTGCTTCTTGCGGGATAACACCCCGGGCAAAAAGATACTTCCGTCAGTTAAAGGCTGTTCAAAGGCTTTAGCAATTTCCTCCGGTTTCGCTCCGCTTACGAATAGCTCCGTATTCTCCTCTAAAAGGTCGGTCACCATAAGCAAAAGGTATTTCATCGTCCGCTGACTGCGAATTTCATCAAGCCTTTGGGATAATTCCACGCGTAGCCGGTCAAGCCCTTCAATCCCCATCACGCTAAATTGACCGATTCCCACCCGCAGATCTCCCATAGAGAATTCCTTAAGGTCTTCTTCGATCAACTCATCCACTTTTCGTTCCCCCAGATTGGATGCTGCCTTGAACATTTGCATCCCAAACTCCTTAGGGTCAACACCTGCGACTTTAGCAAGATAGGTTGCCATTTCTACATCGATTTGCGTACAAGTGGGGGATTTAAAAATAACTGTATCCGATAAGATTGCCCCCAGCAAAATCCCGGCAATGGCCTTCTCTGGAAGAATTCCTGCATCACAATAGCATTTAGCCACGATGGTACTGGTTGAACCAACGGGTTCGTTGCGGAATAAAATTGGTTCACCGGTTTGGATTCCTCCTACCCGGTGGTGATCCACAACTTCCAGAATCTGAGCTTGATCTGCCCCCACTACAGCCTGACCGAGTTCATTATGATCCACTAAGATGACCTTTTTCCGGCTTAAGCTTAACAGGTGATAACGACTGATTAAGCCGACCACTTTCCCCTGTTCATCTAAAACCGGGTAATTGCGGTAGCGGGTTTCCAGCATTTTCATTTTTACTTCGGAAATCAGATCATCTTCATTGAAGGAAATTATTCCTTCCGTTTTCATTGCAGTTTTAACCGGTGCAGTCATGGGTAGCAGCCGGGCAGCTGTAAAGGTATCATAAGGAACGGAAATGACTACACTACCCTTTTGCCTGGCTAGTTCTTCAAGCCCCGGAGCTAAAGCAGCACCACCGGTCAAGATCAAAGCAGATACTCCTTGGCGAAGGGCACTTTCCTGGGCCGCGGGCCGATCACCCATGAGCACAATATTCCCAGTTCCTACATAGGTTTCGAGAGTCTCATGCCTCATAGCACCTACATAGACACTCCCCCGAAGCTCTTGCTCTTTACTTCCAATTAATAAATCCCCGCTGAGAGTCTTTACCACATTTTCTACCGGCACGTGAAGAGTGCCCAGATCATGATCAGCCATGCTTTCAATATAAGAACCGGATAGATCACCTACGGTGATCATGCCAATCATCCGCTCCGTATGATCCACCACCGGAAGAGTCTTTTGGTTCTCCTCCTTCATAATCTTCCAGACTTCCAAAAGAGGCGTCTTCGGCTTTACGGTAGGTATGGGACCGTTAAGGAGATCCTTGACGCGAAGGTGCAGATCCTTTAATAATTCCGGAGCCTCCACTCCGAAGGCATTGAGTACGAATTCCGTTTCCCTATTTATTTTTCCGGCACGGCAGGGAATGACCTTATCATTTCCTAAAAGCTGTTTCAATCGCGCATAACCAAGTGCCGCACAAATTGAATCCGTATCCGGGTTTTTATGACCAACAACATATATTTTTTCAGGCAAAGTTTATTGTCCTTTCTATTAATAGTATCTGTTAATATACCTAGTACTACACACAAAAAAGATTCTTCACCACGTTCAGAATGACACCATATTTTGATATGTCATACTGAGCGATAGCGAAGTATCTTTACTCAAAATCATTGGCAAAGATCCTTCGGTTCCACCTCAGAATGACATGGGTGTATAAATCAATCATCGTATTATTAACTAAATCTTAACAAGCTTAGCATACTCAGCAATAAGCTTTTTTATCTCCCCACCAAAGACAACGGAAAGCTCGGCGGAACTTCCTTCTCCTTTAATGGCCACGATTACCCCTTTACCGAACTTAGGATGCTCCACTTTTTCTCCCACTTTGTAGTCCAGCTTGGGAGCGGAAGTTACAGGGCTACCGAGGCCCTTAAGTTCTCCCATCCCGCTACCGGCTCCTCCCCAAGTGCTGCTTCCCCAGTTTCCGGTGGTGCGTGGCTTTTGCGCCCTAGCGGGTGGAGGATCAATAGGATCCCGATCCACCATCAATTGCGGAGGGATCTCTTGGAAGAATTCGGAGGGGCGGTTATATTGGGTTCTACCGTAAAGCATCCGTTGACCGGCATAAGAAAGATAGAGCTTTTCCCTAGCTCTAGTGATAGCAACGTAACACAGTCTCCGTTCCTCTGCCATAAGGACCGGATCCAGCATAGAGCGACTGCTGGGGAAGATTCCCTCTTCCAGCCCACCGATAAAGACCACCGGGAATTCCAGACCCTTGGCACTATGGATGGTCATCATGACCACCGCTTCATCACCTTGATTTAAGGAATCAATCTGTGCCACTAAAGACACCTGCTCAAGGAATCCGGCCAAGCCGGGACGAACAGCATCCTCGATTCCTTCCAATTCAACTGCTTCATCAAAATTAGCAGCCTTTTCATCGTATTCGGCGGTAACCGATAGGAATTCCCGCAGGTTTTCCAACCGTGCCTCCGCTTCCGGAGATTTATCACTAACTAAATTATCCCAATATCCGGTCCGTTTTAAAACTTCTTCCACCAGTTTAGACACGGAACTTTCACCTGCGGCTAAAGTCTTAAGTTCCCGCATCAGATGAGCGAAGGCCATTAAAGGCTTCTTTGCCCGGGACTGCAGCTCGGGAATGTATTCCGCCTCGAGGATTGCCTCTAAGACAGGCATCTCCTGTTCGTTGGCATAGTCCAAAATCTTTTCCAAGGTACTTTCTCCTAGCCCCCGCTTAGGGACATTGAGGATGCGGGAAAAGCTAACCTGATCAGCAGGATTATGGAGAACCCGCAAATAAGCAATAATATCCTTAATCTCCATCCGCTCATAGAATTTTAGCCCAGAAAAGATCCGGTAGGGTATCCCTTCCCGCATGAAGCGTTCTTCTATTACCCGGGATTGGGCATTAGTGCGATAAAGAACGGCAAAATCGTTGAACTTGCGCCCTTCCACATTAAGCAAGCGCTGAATCCGTTCACCAACAAAACGGGCTTCGTCATGCTCATTATCCGCTACGTAATAAACAAGGGGCTGACCCTCATCATTTTCGGTCCAAAGAGATTTCTCTTTACGCTCAGGATTATTTTGAACTACTGCATTAGCTGCCTGGAGAATCCGCTTTGTGGAACGATAATTCTGCTCTAACTTCAAAACTTTCGCTTCCGGGTAGTCCCGCTCAAAATCCAAGATGTTTTGCACATCGGCTCCCCGAAACATATATATTGATTGGTCATCATCCCCTACCACACAGAGGTTGCGGTATTTCCTTGCCAATAGATTGACTAAGGCGTATTGAGCGTGGTTGGTATCCTGATACTCATCCACTAAGATATAGCGAAATTTATCTTGATAGTTAGCCAAAACTTCGGGGTTTTCCCGGAATAACCGGACCGTAAGCATAATAATATCGTCAAAATCCAAAGCATTATTGACTAAGAGCTTCTTCTGATAAAGGGCATAGACCTTTTCGGCCTTTTGCTCGAAATAATCTCTAGCCCGCTGGGAGAAATCCTCCGCTGTAAGCAACTTATTTTTAGCATCACTAATAACGGCTCCAATTGCCCGGGGAGCAAATTTTTTCTCATCCAGATTAAGTTCTTTCATGCAGGATTTGATCAATGCCAATTGGTCACCGCTGTCATAAATAACAAAACTCCGGGAATATCCGGGAAGGTAGCCAATCTCGCTTCTGAGAATCCGCACACAAGCTGAGTGAAAAGTGGCTACCCAAAGCCCCCTTCCCTCGCTGCCCACTAAGCTAAAGACCCGTTCCCGCATTTCCTGAGCCGCTTTATTAGTAAAGGTAATCGCCAGGATATTCCAGGGTTCGACTCCTTGAGCAATCAAATGGGCAATCCGATATGTTAAAACCCGTGTTTTTCCGGAACCGGCCCCTGCTAAAATTAATAGGGGACCCTCCCGATGTTCTACCGCTTGGCACTGAACCGGGTTTAAATCCTCTAATCTATACACTCTTCATTCCACCTCACTATTGAATGAGACTTCATCTAGAAGGAATTTAACCCCTACTAAATGTTAGACGAGTCTATACTGTACTTAACTACCCTTAGGCTGGTTAGTACAGTGCTCGATTTTTAATTATAGCATAGGAAGAGAAAGTAAAACAGACCGCCGTCTTAAAACGGAGGCCTGTTTGAATGAACCGGTTCAAAAAGGAGCATAGCAACCATCATCTATAAACCATATTATGATAATCCTTATTACAAGACAATTTTCTCTAGTTCCGAGGGATCATTGATATTCAACCGGCCGCGAGACAAGGTTAATATACCCGACCTTTCGAAACTTTTAAGCTCACGACTGATGACTTCACGTGCCGTGCCTAATTCGCGGGCAATTCCCTCGTGAGTAATATATACAGGTGACCTGCCTCCATTGCTTTTGGCAAACAAAAGCTGGGCCAGACGCTTTCGCACCGGTGTAAAAGCGATACTGTCTACAACTTCCGTAGCTTCAAAAAGTCGATTAGAGATATCATTCATGACAAAGCGGAAAAACGGTTCACATTCGGCGAAAGCACGGCTAAAGAATCTGTGTGATACCCATATAACCTTGGCATCGGTCTGAGCGGTTACCGTAACAGTATTTCCCTTGTAATCTCCAAAAACGCAAGCAGCCGAAAGAGGGCAAATTCTTCCTTCTTCAATATTATAAATAGTCACTTCCCGCCCATCTTCCGAACTCATAGCGACTCTGAGGGCACCTGACAAAAGAAGGGCTAATCCGTGACAATAGGAACCCTTTTCTGCGATGATTGTCCCTGCTTCAACCTCTTGGTAGCTGGAGTCATCAACTAAACTCTCCAGTTGCTGCAAAGACAATTCTCTGGCGAAGGAAAATGTTTCGAGTATGTCTTTAATTATTGCAGTTCGCTTCCCTTCCATGCTCATCCCCCTTCCTATCTAACTCCCATTTCGACAGTGAAGTAGAACTTCCCTTTCGCAAAGGGGAATTTAACCAAATGTATCCAGTTAAAAAGTACTTTTAGAAAAATAGTATAAGGAGATTGACTTATAATTATAATATATCGTATTATTCAAATATAGCAATAAGCTTTCTAAATTGATGAGGAGGATTTCCTTTGGATCGTGACTTTAAGAAATATGATGAAGTAGCAGAGATCCTTAAAGTACTAGCCCATCCGGTGAGATTATGTATAGTAAATAGTTTATTAACAAAAGGGGAATGCAATGTTACCCATATGCAAACCTGTTTAAGCACACCTCAGTCCACCATGTCCCAACATCTGCAAAAACTACGTTCGGTAGGAATTGTAGAATGCCGTAGAAACGGCCTGGAAATGTATTATAAAATTAAAGATGAAAAAATTGTAAGATTAATAAACGAAATAATGAACGACGACTAAATTTATTAAAATTTGCAGGTTAAATCAACAGAAAATTTAATAACGAAAGGATCTGAAAATATGAAGAAAAAAGTACTTATTATCGGTGGTGTCGCCGGTGGTGCTTCGGCGGCGGCCCGACTAAGACGGTTGGACGAAGAAACAGAAATTATTCTTTTTGAACGGGATAGTTATATTTCCTTTGCCAATTGCGGATTACCTTACTATATCGGGGGTACTATTGATAAACGGGAGAAGCTGCTGGTCCAAACTCCCGAAGATATGAAGGCGCGTTTCGCTATTGATGTTCGCATCAATAGCGAAGTGATAAAGATCGATCCGGAAAACAAAAAAATCCAAGTCGCCAGCAAAGACCGCGGAATTTATGAAGAAAGCTATGACTGCATAGTTTTATCTCCAGGTGCCAAGGCTCTTCGTCCGAATATACCCGGAATAGACAACAAGCGGATCTTCACCCTGCGTAATATTCCGGATACCGATGCCATCAAAGAAGCAGTGGATAAAAAAAGTGTAAAAAGCGCTATTGTCATCGGTGGTGGGTTCGTGGGAGTTGAAATGGCTGAAAATCTTCGAGAGCGAGGACTAGAGGTAATCCTTGTTGAAGCCGCTCCCCACATTCTTGCTCCCTTCGACTCAGATATGGTGGTGCTTGCAGAGAGTGAACTGGCAGCCCATGGGGTCAAAATTATTCTTAATGACGGAGTAAAATCCTTCAATGATCTGGATGATCAAGTTGAGGTGACCCTAGCCAGCAGTGCTAAACTCAAAGGGGAAATCGTTATATTTGCCATCGGCGTAACTCCCGATACAGCCTTTCTCAAGGATAGCGGTTTAGAATTAGGGCCCAGAGGCCACTTGGTGGTTAATGAGCGTATGGAAACCAATATCCCCGGTATCTATGCCGTTGGGGATGCTGTGGAAGTAGTAGATTTTATAACAAAAACCAAAACGGCAATTCCCCTTGCCGGTCCAGCCAATAAGCAAGGGCGGATTGCTGCGGACAATATCGCCGGATTAAATTCTACTTATAAGGGAAGTCAAGGAACATCTATTATCAAGATCTTTGGCCTGACCGCCGCAAGTACCGGCGCTAATGAGAGGACCCTGCAACGTGCCAATATACCCTATCAGGTTATCCATCTCCACCCGGCATCCCATGCTACTTATTACCCCAAAGCCCTACCCATGACCCTGAAGCTGATTTTTAATAACGAAGGGAGAATTCTCGGTGCTCAAGGCATCGGGGAAGACGGGGTTGATAAGCGGATCGATGTTATTGCCGCGGTGATTAGACTTAATGGCACAGTTGAAGACCTGGCTGAATTGGAACTAGCTTATGCCCCACCCTTCTCATCTGCTAAAGATCCTGTAAATATGGCGGGATTTGTAGCCCAGAATATCTTAGCCGGCAGAGCCCATATGATGGTTTGGGATGATCTTGAAAAGCTGGAAGAAGATTATACCCTCGTTGACGTCCGGACAAAAGGCGAATTTGCCAGGTGGCACATGGACGGGGCGATCAATATTCCTGTTGATGATTTGCGGGAACGTTTCCACGAACTTAATCCCCAAAAGCTAATTGTTGTTTATTGCCAAGTAGGGATTAGGGGATATATCGCCGATCGCATCCTCTCCCAAAAAGGTTATAGAGTCTTAAATCTTACCGGCGGAACTATTACCTATTCTGCTCTTAGCTTTGATCCCAATAAAGTCACCACCGAATCACTACCATCCACTACTTTCCCCTGCTGTGATTCCGACGTTACCATCGATCCCGATACTCAAGCGGTAAAAAGGAATAGCTAGAAAAGAAAGAAGCTCCATAAACTGCAAAAGTTTCATTAGCCAAAAAGGCAGTTGCTGGCGAACATAGTTCGCGAACAACTGCCCCTTTTTTTACTATTACTATTTTGGCTGAATCACATAAGCCGGATTTGTAATTTCAAAATTAGATTTATTTACTCCGGAGGTGACATAAACTTTTTTGTCGGTGGTAATGAAGATGGCCTCTGTATCAGGTAATTCCTCAATGAATTTCATACCTTTTTCCAAGCCCAAAAGAAAGGTACCTGTAGATAGGGCATCCGCATCAATAGATTTTTTTGTTATTATAGAAACACTGACAAGTCTATTCTCACCAGGGTAACCTGTATCAGGGTCAAGAAGATGATGATAGGTTTTTCCATCCACTTCTAAGTATCGTTCGTAAGTTCCTGAGGAGACTAAAGTCTGATCATTGAGTAAAACTACTCCCATGGAGGTTCCCCTAAGTTCATAAGGATCCTGAAGTCCCAATCTCCAAAGTGAACCATCGGGTTTAGTGTTTATTGCTACCACATTACCACCTAAGTTAACAATGGCATGTTGGATACCGGCATCCCTGAGGATTTGAGCAGCTTCATCAGCGGCATATCCCTTGGCAATAGCACCTAAGTCCACCATCATACCCTCATGATTTAGTTTGGCACTGTTATTCGCGCTGTCCAAAACCAATTGATTATAATCGATTAAAGGAAGCTTATTCGCAATCTCGTCGTCACCCGGCACCCTTGCATCATCCATCCCGATGTTCCAAAGCTTAACGATAGGACCAACAGTTATATCAAATTTACCCTGGGAAAGCTCGGAGAAATATTTGGCTTTTACCAGAACGTTAAATGTGTCGGGACTTAACTGCACAAATTCTTTACCTGCTGCTTTATTTAAACGAATTATTTCACTGTCCTGAATTTCATCGTTAATTGTCATTCGGTGTTCAATTTCAGAGAGTCTATCAAAAATATCTTGAAAAACCTGCTTATCTTTAATCTCGTCGTAAATCGTAATTTTCGCAACTGTACCCATCAAAAAAGTCGTCTCAGCTATAGGTTCAAATTCTTTCACTTTGGTATTTGAGTTAGTGCATCCGGTCACCGAAAAAATCAAAAGCAAACATAAGAATATGATTAGATGGGGCGTTCTATTAGGCGGCGATTTTTGCAAATGCATAATGTTAAAAAACCTCCGTTGTTAGAGATTGGGGTCTGCCACTTATGTCCATTATATTAGAAAGAAGTAGTTAAATACAGAGGAAATTTAGAGCCAATGCGGCCGATGGAACTTATACATTAGTTAGTATAAGAAATAAATGAAGAAGCAGTTGAAACCGCTCCTTCATTTATTATTTTATAACTTGTTTAGACTTCTTGCTTATTTTGCTCCTTCAAGAGCTTTTTTAGCTAATGTGAAGAACTCACCAACTGATACAGATACACCAGCGATGTCGTCGGAATGGCCTTCAGCATCTTTCAAGGTGATCTTGGTGGGGTCTTGGGTTTTCAGGAGATAAGCTTCAGCTTTTTGCGCCTGTACAACCCACTCACCTTGGTTGCCAGGGGCAAGTTTGTAGGTGCCATCAGTGGATTGAAGGTCTTTATTAGGTTTGGTAGCATCTTCGGGGATACCGTTCCAGTCAGCGCCTACGATAGTTCCGTTCTTAACTACGATGCTGGTCATGTATTTCCAGCCTTTTTCGAATTTGTCACCGGCTGCATAATAGATACCATCTTTATAGGAACCTTGAGGAATCGGTCCATTGTCTAAAGCAGTTTTTGCTAACGCGAAGAAATCTTTAACTGTAATTGATGCGCCGGCGATATCATCGGTATGACCTGCATCATCCTTGTAGGTAATCTTAGTGGGATCTTGAGTCTTGAGGAGGTAAGCTTCAGCTTTTTGAGCTTGCTCGTGCCACTCAGCCTGAGCTTTACCTTTCTGTTTCATACCGTACTCACCATCTGCTGAAAGCTTATCTTTATCCTTGCCACCTTTAATGTTTAAGCCGTTCCAATCGGCGGCAACGATATTACCGTTCACAACTGTCAAGCTGGCGAAATATTTCCAACCATCTTTACCATACATAGGAGCTTCCGCATAGTAAGCACCATCTTTATATGGGCCTTTGGCTACAGGACCGGCATCCAATGCTTTTTTAGCAAGTTCAAAGAAATCCTTAACGCCGATGGTTACGCCTGCGATGTCATCACTATGTCCGGCATCATCCTTATAGCTGATCTTGGTAGGGTCCTGAGTTTGAATGAGATAGGCTTCAGCTTTTGCGGCTTCCTCATGCCATTCCGCTTGAGCTCCGCCTTTTTTCATACCATACTGGCCGGAAGCAGAAAATGCAACTTTATCCGGTCCACCTTTTTCATTAGCACCATTCCATTGAGCGGAAGCAATCTTGCCATCTTTAACTTCGATGGTCACCATGTACTTCCAGCCTTTGGCAAATTGATCTTGCTGAGCAAAATAGTTTCCGTCCTGATATTTTGCTTCTTGTTTGCCTGGGTCATTAACGGCAGTGGCAGGGGCAGATTGGTTGCCGCCACAACCGCTCAAAACGAGTGCTGTACCCAAGGCAATAACAGTTATTAAAGATTTAACCTTTTTCAATTCCCTTCCTCCTCTTTGTAAAACAACCTTTTTTCGCTTTTTTGAGAACTCGATGTTCAGATAACTAAGGTTTGGTTTTTCCCTTTCCTCCCTTCGTTCTTCTGAAAGATCAAGATTCTATTGAGAATCGGCGAGTTTACGAAAACTCACACAAACTTGTATAAACAATATGTGCTTAAAATAATGCCTGCTTAAAGAAATATGTGTATGAGCAAGATTTGTTTCGACAATATATGCATAAGCAATATTTGCTCCTACAAGCTTTTCTCAATGTTGACTTTACCAGTTTGTGATAGTGTTGTCAATATGTAATGTTTATAATTTTTTAAAACGGGTGAATAGGTTTTTCTAGATATTATAAATGAAACTCTAGCAATGAGTATCAGGACAAAAAACGGGTAAGAACTCCACTATTTAGGAATTCTTACCCGTTGATACCTGCTACCTAATGTTTATTTATATTAAGTTAGTGTCGTTAAATAATTCCTTTTTCGATTACCCAAATCATGGCGACAAGAACCATAAAACTTAGGATTGCTATACCGTCACGTAAATTAATTTTAAAATTATAATAATAAAGATCTTCAGGATTAACTTGTTCAACGTATTCTTGAATTTTATCAATCTTTTCAAAGGAATCCACAATAAGGTTGACAATGATCTGAGAAATCCCCTTGACATTGATCCTGAATTTACGTTTTTCTTCACCCACCGCTGAACGCATTTTTTCTCCCAGGCTATTCTTGATTTCGATGCCGGTCTCTTTAAGCTGGACAACTATGCACATTATAACCTTCAGATAGTCGGAGATAGGAAGCCCTAGTTTTTTTAAGGGGGTGAAAAATTTATCCAACATCCCGATGAAAGTTTTCATCGGTGTGGTATGGAAATAAAGGATACTCACATACCAAATAACAAAAATCTTAAAAAGTCTTAGAAAAATGGCAGTTGAACCTTGAAAGGCAAACATTGCATTATGGGAAAAAAAGAAGAACAAGGCGTTCATTAATAGCCCGAATAGGTAAGGAATTAAAACAATAATTGCAAAGGATGCCCCGCTAAGCATTAAAGTTCGCAGATTGACCTTGAGTACTAAAGTTACCAACACTAAAAAAAACGCCAGGAGTCCAAAGCTAAAAGCTGCATGGAAATAGAAGGGCATAACCATAAGCATAATCGCAATGATTAGCTTAATCAGCCCGTCCAAATCTAAAAACTCGCCATCATTCACTGTTTTAGAATTAGCCACAGTAAAATCCTTTGCCATGATTATTATTACTCTCCTATAGTTTTACATCTTCTTCCCCTATAGCTTCAGACGGTATTCCCTCCACTTGATCCCTATCGGTGAGCTCCCCATGCTCTGCAACCTCAAAAATGCCTTTTTTATTAATTTCATTAATCGCCAACTCACCGATACTTCCAGTGATTAAACCGGTAACCACGGCGGAAACCAACAAAATCGGCAGGTAATAAAGTACAACCACTTGGCCTAGTATTAAAGAGGCCACCGATATTTGCGTTGTGTTATGAACAATTGCACCCGCGATGCTTATACCCTTAATACTGAAGAATCGGGATAATTTCTTATAAAGCAGCCACATAATTATAGCACTTAAGATTCCGCCGCTTAAACTAAATGCCAGCATCATAACGCCCCTGGTCAATATTGCTACTACAAAACATCGAACCAAGACTATAAAAAGGACATCTTTAAAGCCCAGAAACACAATGGCAATCATAGTGATAATATTTCCTAGGCCTAGCTTTATACCCGGGACGGGAATCGGCACAGGAATGAAGGATTCCAGGAAGGAAATTATGATTGCGTTAGTGACTAAAATGATGATAATAGCAAAACGCTTATTTCTATTAATATCCATCACCCTCAATCGTTACTATGGTCTTACCGGGCATACAAACCGCAATATCACCTGGTTTGGTTAATTTACCAGTCTTAACGCATATTTTATCCGGGCAAGTGGAATCCAAAAATTTAATAGTACCGTCCTCTGCCCTAATTGTCAGCTCAATGCCATTAGCATAATGATAATCCTGGGCCTCAGTCACCTTGCTTAAGTCGATTCTGGCCATTTCTTTACCGTCTCTTTTAATAACAGCGATACGTGATTTAGTCTCATCCACATTTTCCGGGTTAAGCTTATTCCAAAGCCAAGGAAATGCTGCGCCGATTCCGATCAAAAGCACGACAAGAATGATGATCAGATCTCCTCTTTTACGGTTGTTTTGTTTATCCATCTTTGGTCTCCTACGTCCAACACTTATGGGCTTATTCTTCTACATATTCGTATTGATTGGATTCATCAAGGAATTCAAAATTATCTTTTAAGCCTTTAGTAACATAGATTTTTTTATCTTTGGTAATAAAAATTGCTTCCATTGCACCATGTTGTTCAACTAATTTTCTCCCTTTCTCCAAACCCAAAACAAAGACAGGAGTGCTGTAGGCATCCGCTTCTAAAGAAGAATCGGTGACAATAGTTACGCTCAATAAATCAGATTGAGCGGGATAACCAGTGTGAGGGTTAAGGATATGGTGATATCGAACCCCATTCTCCTCAAAATAACGCTGATCATCGCCTGAGGTTACCACTGCTTTATTTACCACCGAAATCAGGCCGACAATTTGTCCACTATCTTCGCCTACCGGTCGGGGGTTACGCACCCCAACCCTCCAAGGACTTCCGTCCGGCTTACTTCCCAAAGTAACCACATTTCCACCTAAGTTAATGAATGCGGACTCTATACCATGTTTTTTATAAATCTCCGCAGCTACATCTCCGGCATAACCTTTGGCTATACCTCCCAAGTCTACCTGTTGACCGGCTCTTTTTAAATAAGCTGAATTACCTTCAACAACTAGATCTCGATAATTTATTAAAGTAAGTAGTTCCTTTAGTTCAGCTTCCGACGGTATCCGCTGATGATCTGTACCAATTCCCCAGCTTTTTACTATCGGTCCGACAGTCACATCAAAAGCTCCATCACTGAGTCCCGAAACCTCCAGGGATTTTGACAAGATGGTTATAGTCTCCGGGTCTAGCTGGACGCTTTGTTTCCCTGCATTTTCGTTAAGCTTATTAACATCGCCACCAAGAGCATTGAAAGTCAAAAGGGCTTCCAAGTTATTCATCTTCGCTGTTGTTTCTTGAACAGCCGCTTCACTGTCCTCGCCATAAACCCTTTGCGAAATCACCGTACCCATAATTATTTCCGTGCTTTCGGCTTTCTTCGGTTCTTCTTGCTGTACAGGATTCCCATTGCAAGCAGTTAATAACCCTAAAACCAATAGAATAACAACTAAAGAAGATACCTTTCTTCCCAGTCTCTTGATATTAAACAACAACTCCAGCTCCTTTACCCGCTACGACTAAAAAAACCAAACCATATTTACTCTACAAATAATACCATATGCGTCTTGAGATTAAAATAGCTTATCTTCTGATCACATTTTCTTCACATACTCTTTAGTCTTTAACAACGTGATAATAACCCCGTCCTGACAACCCCTGGCACACAAAAAAGAACCCTATTGAAAAAAGCATACCCCTTTCAACGGATTCGTTTTTAAAAACTTTGGCTATTTTTGTCGAGAAATTAGTTCATGGGAAATTTCCTCTAACCCTACCCCGCGCTCTTCCAACATGACTAGCAAATGATAGAAGAGGTCCGCTACTTCATAACGTATTTCTTCTACCGAGTTATTTTTGGCTGCAATAATCGTTTCCGCAGTTTCCTCCCCAACCTTTTTCAGAATCTTGTCAAGTCCTTTTGCAAAAAGATAGGTCGTATAGGCCCCTTCTGGACGCTCAAGGTTCCGTGAGTGGATAACTTCTGCAAGGAGCTCCAAGGTTCTGCCAAGGGGCATTGAAGGTATTTCCCGCGGCACACCGAGAGGTACAAACTCATTATCCTTTACTGCATAATGAAAACAAGAGTAATAATCTTCGTGACAAGCTACACCCTTTTGCTTAACGGTCAATAATATCGCATCCTGATCACAGTCAAAGTGGAGGTCTACTACTTCTTGAGTATTTCCTGAGGTTTCCCCTTTGAGCCAGAGGGATTGGCGACTGCGGCTATAATACCAAGCCCTTTTTTCCTTTATGGTTAAGCGGAGAGATTCTTTATTCATATAAGCCAACATTAAGACTTCTTTCGTAGCCGTATCCTGAACAATAACAGGAATCAAACCGTCGGCATTAAAACGGATACCTTCCGGGACCATGTTCAGGCAATCTTCTCTATCTGCACCCATCACATATCCTCCTTTTTCGCTATGATCTTCTAACAGGGATCCCCCTTGCCTCTAAATAAGTCTTGGCTTCGGCAATGCTGTACTCCCGATAGTGAAAAATTGACGCCGCGAGAACCGCATCAGCTTCCCCGGTTGTTAACCCCTCGGCCAAGTGTTCTAAAGTTCCCACACCGCCGCTGGCAATTACAGGCAGAGAGACCGCCCTGCTTACAGCACGGGTAAGTTCAAGGTCATAGCCATTCTTAGTTCCGTCCCGATCCATTGAAGTAAGCAGTATTTCTCCTGCTCCTAAGGACTCGACTTCTTCAGCCCACCGCAGGACATCTTTCCCGGTAGAAGTCCGTCCTCCATGAATATAAACCTCCCAGGTACCTGTAGCGGTCCGACGGGCATCGATGGCTACCACGATACACTGACTGCCAAAAGTATGGGCTCCTTCTTGAATTAGACGCGGAGTTTGTACCGCGGAGGTATTTAGGGATACCTTATCCGCCCCAGCCCTTAACATTTTCCGAATATCCTCACTGGTTCGCAGTCCTCCCCCGATAGTAAAGGGAATAAACACCTGCTCGGCAGTTCTGCGAACAACATCAACCATAGTTTCCCTGCCTTCTGCTGAAGCCGTGATATCCAGGAAAACTAATTCGTCCGCTCCTTCCCGATCATACAGGGCTGCCAACTCCACCGGATCTCCCGCATCGCGAAGATTGACAAAGTTAGTCCCTTTCACTACCCGACCTTCATGGACATCCAAGCAGGGGATAATTCGCTTAGCTAACATCCCTCTCCCCTCCCTTCATCCTTCCCAGGCAAGCCCGCACAGCGGGTCCCAATCTTAAGTGCCTCAGATAGCGCAATGGCTCCGGAATAAAGGGCCTTCCCAATAATAACGCCCTCAATCGGCACACCGCTATCAGCCTCACTTTGAAGCAGAATCAAGTCTTCAAGCTCGGCTACTCCTCCCGAAGCAACCACCTGCAAACCGCTAAGGCGGGCCAATTTCACCGTACTCTGGATATTGGGGCCTTGAAGCATACCATCCCGGGATATATCCGTAAATACCAGATGCTTTACCCCAATCTTTTTCATTTTTAAGGCTAGTCCCAGAGCCTCAAGCTCCGTGGTTTCGGCCCAGCCTTGGACGGCCACTTGGCCATCCCTGGCGTCAATGCCCACCACGATCGCTTCACCAAAACGCTCCACTGCCTGTTGTACTAAGTCGGGATTTCGCACTGCCAAGGTGCCGAGAATTACCCTTTCAACCCCTAAATCCAGGAGTTCTTCAACTCTTTCCAGGGAACGAATCCCGCCTCCTACTTGTACTCTAAGTCGCGAGGATTGAACCAGCCGGCGGATCACTTCATCATTTACGGGCCTCCCGGCAAAAGCGCCGTCAAGATCCACGACATGAAGAGAGTCTGCCCCCTGGTCCTTAAAGGCGCAAGCCACTTCCAGAGGGTTGTCTGCATAAACGGTAGCATCCTCCATACGCCCTTGCAGCAGGCGAACGGCCTTCCCTTCCTTAAGATCAATGGCTGGAAATATCCGCATGCCCATTCACCCACCTTCCAAAGTTATCCAGCAACTTTAGTCCCCAGGGGCTGGATTTTTCCGGGTGGAACTGCGCCCCCCAGATATTGTCCCGACCTACAAGACCAGGGAAATCTCCCCCGTAGCTGCTCATCCCTACCAAAATATCTTGATCCTCGCTCAAGACATAATACGAATGCACATAATAAAAATAGGCCTCATCCGGAATCCCTTTAAGCAGAAAGCAAGGATTTTCTTGATGTAGATTATTCCACCCCATATGAGGGACTTTCCTCCCCGTAGGGAATTTGACCACTCTGCCCGGTAGTAATCCCAAGCCTTTATATTCTCCATGTTCTTCTCCGACTTCAAAAAGAACCTGCATACCTAAGCAAATCCCCAAGAATGGGTTCCCCCCATGAGCATAATGAAGCAAAGGCTGAATCCACCCCTTCTCTTCAAGGGCTGCCATCGCATCGGCAAAAGCCCCCACCCCCGGAAGAATAATTCCTTGGCTTTCCTCAAGCTCCAGCGGGGACTGAAGAATCTTTGTCTTGTACCCCAATTTGAGGAGGGCTTTTTCCACACTGCGTAAATTGCCGCGACCATAATCTATAATGCCAATCATGAAAAATCCTCCCTATAGCACGCCTTTGGTTGATAGCACTCCTTCAAACCTTGGATTTTCTCGAACCGCTAAGCCCAAAGCCCTGCCGAAGCCCTTAAAGGCCGCTTCCATTATATGATGCCGGTTCTTCCCGGCTAGCTTACGGATATGCAGAGTTATACCTGCCTGAACGGAAACCGCCCGAAAGAATTCCTCTGCCATCTCCACAGGGAATTCCCCCACCATACCCTCAGGGCAATCCACTTCCCAAACCAAATAAGGCCGGTTGGAAAGATCGAGAGCCACTTGAACCAGTGCTTCATCCATGGGTAAAAGAGTATCTCCTACCCGCTCAATCCCGCGGCGGTCCCCTAATGCTCCCCGGATAGCCTGTCCGAAAACAATTCCGCAATCCTCGATGGTATGATGAGGATCAACCTGTAAATCGCCTACAGCCTCCACTTCCAGATCCAGATAACCAAACCTGACCAAGGCCTCCAGCATATGATCAAAAAAACCGATCCCCGTATTAATCTTAGCTTCACCGGTACCATCAAGATTAAGTTTTATCCGTACGTTAGTTTCTCCGGTTTGACGTTCGATTAAGGCTTCACGCATGGTCAAAACCTCCTCATATTAAGTGAAGATTTACTTCTATTTATTTTTGCTATGTCTTTCCGAGGCCCAGCCGAAGAAGCTTTAGCTTATAATTTGGGGTCAAGATACTTCGCTTGCGCTCTATATGACAATAACCAAGTCACCCCATCATCTCTTTAAGTACCCTGATCAGTCTTGTGTTTTCTTCCGGCAGACCGACACTTAACCTTAGGGCTTTACCGATTACCGGCAGATTACCCATATTACGAATGAGGAATCCTTTCCGGATCAACTCTTGATAGAGTTCTTCCGGGTTATCCGTCTGAAAGAGGACAAAGTTGGACCTCGTAGCATAGACCTTGATTTGGGGCAGATTTTTTAGCCCATTTGTAATCTTTTCGATCTCAGCAATCAGAATACGTCCCTGTTCATGAAATTCCTCAATATACTTCAAAGCAAGAACTCCCGCCCGTTGACTAAAGCTGTTCACATTAAAGGGCTGGCGAGCACGATTTAACAATTCGATAGTCGAAGCCTGCCCAAGGAGGTAACCCAGTCTCAGGGCAGCCATGGCAAAAAGCTTGGAAAAGGTCTTCAAGACCAAAAGATTAGGATAGTTGGGAATCTGATCCCTAAGGCTCTCTCCGGAAAATTCTCCATATGCCTCGTCAACAACGACAATCTTTCCCGATCCCTGCACGATTTTTAAGATATCCTCCCGTGGGAATAGGGTACCCGTAGGATTATTGGGATTACAGATAATGATGATATGGACCTCGGGCCGGGCCGCCGTCTTAAGAATTCCTTCCACATCCAACCGAAAACTTTTACCATCCTCTTTAAGCAGAAGGGGAATTTCGATAGTATCTGTTCCGGTAACTTTGGCGGCTGCCCCATACATGCTAAAAGTCGGGGAATGAATAACCAAGGCACGTTTCTCCCCTCCAAAGGTTGCTAAGACTAATTGAATAAGCTCATCGGAACCATTGCCGGTCAATATTCCTTCGACAGGTACTCCGGTATAACTGGCGATAGCTTGTCTAAGTTCCTCCGCTTCCCCATCCGGATAGCGGTTAAGAGTAAAGGAAGAGCTAAACAACTCCTCTTTCATTCCCCCTGGCCAAGGAAACGGGTTTTCATTGGCATCCAATCTAACACAGTTAGGGATGCTTTTAGTTTCATAGGCTTTTAAAGTTCGGATCCGGGGCCGCATAAGATCTTCCGGACATATTCTTTCTACCATAATTTCCTTGCCTCCACTGCCCGAGCATGGGCCTCTAGTCCCTCTTTACGGGCTAAGAGGGCAATATGTTTTCCGTCCCGCTGAAGAGCCTGTTCCGAATAACTGATCACACTGATTTTTTTCATAAAGGTATCTACGTTTAAAGGTGAATAAAAGCGTGCCGTCCCCCCTGTGGGCAAAACATGGTTGGGTCCGGCAAAATAATCTCCCACCGGCTCGGGGGAGAACCGACCTAAAAATACGGCCCCGGCATTTTTTACTCGACCTAGCCAATTGTAGGGTTCCTTAACCACTAACTCAAAATGCTCAGGAGCAATTTGGTTGGCTAAAGCCATTCCCTCCTCCAGATCCTTTACTAAAATAACAGCACCATAGGTTTCCCAGGAAGCTCTTGCTATTTCTTGGCGGGGCAAGTCCTGCAACTGCCTCTCCACCTCCGCCACAGTCTTTTCCAAGAGCTCCCGATCGGGAGAAACCAAAATCGAAGAAGCCAAAGGATCATGTTCAGCCTGGGAAAGAAGATCGGCTGCAAGCTCTTGGGGTCTTGCCGATTCGTCAGCTAAAATCAAAATCTCACTGGGACCGGCCAGCATGTCTATATCTACCGTGCCAAAGACTTGCTTCTTGGCCAAAGTGACGTAGATATTGCCGGGCCCCGTGATCTTATCTACGGGAGGAATCTCCTCAGTGCCAAAAGCTAAGGCGGCAATGGCTTGAGCTCCACCTAATTTATAGATTTCCGTGATTCCGGCTTCGGCTGCGGCGACCAGGACTTCCGGCAGCAGAGTTCCATCCTTTCGGGGTGGACTGACCATAACAATCTCCTTAACCCCCGCTACAGCCGCTGGGACTGCATTCATAAGCACCGAAGAAGGATAGGCTGCTGTGCCCCCAGGAACATAAATGCCGACTCTTTGCAGAGGAAGCAAGAGCTGGCCCAAAATGCTGCCGTCGTCTTTAGGGGCAAACCAGGAGTTACGCTTTTGTTTATCGTGATAGACTGTAATATTTTCCTGAGCTTGACGAATTGCTTCTAAAAATTCCTTATCAACTAATGAATAGGCTTTTGTAATCTCCTCTTCCCTTACCCGCAACCCGGAAGAGCGTAGATCAACACCATCAAATTTCTCTGTAAGCTGATAGAGAGCCGAATTTCCCTCCTGTTTGATTTTCAAGAGAATCTCAGCCACATTTTGCTCAAGTAATTGATCATTGCCATAGGACTTGCGGGTGAGGGTAGACAAATCCAATTCCTCAAGATTTTTGATCTCCATATCCTTACCTCCTACCATCCAATTATTAAAGAAAACCCGGCTTCGACGAGCTTTAGCGAAGAAGAGGCCGCTGGTTGCCCTTATGCGCCCGCAGACTTATACTTTCCGACTAGCCAAAGAAAACCCGGCTTCGCCAGGCCTTAAGTCATCCTTCCTTCAGGATGACACCAAATCCTAGCCTTTGTCATACTGAACGATAGTGAAGTATCTTAGCCCCAAAATACTTATAAGCTAACAAAGGATCCTGCGAAGTTTTTCCATCAGCTCATTAATGCGTTCGTATTTCATCCGATAGGCAACCCGATTGGCAATCAACCTAGTGGTAGCCTCAAGAATGGGTGCCACTTCCACTAGCTTATTTTGCCTTAAGGTAGTCCCCGTGGAAACAATATCTACGATCATCTCCGAAAGTCCTACCCGAGGAGCTAATTCGATATTGCCATGGAGCTTGATGGGAATAACCTGCATTCCCTGCTGCCGGAAGAATTCCTCCGCCACCCGTGGAAACTTAGTTGCTACCCGTTGATGATTCAACCCGCTCAAATCATAGTTCCCATCAGCGAGACGTGGAGGGACTTTTTCTTCCGGCATAGCCACCACAAAGCGACAATAGCCAAAACCAAGATCTAGGAGTTCTACTACATCTTTATTTTCTTCTAAAAGAGTATCCTTTCCCACAAAACCAAGATCAGCAGCACCATATTCAACAAAAGTGGGAATATCCGTAGGACGGCATATAATGATTTGGGCTTGGTCCTTTTCTAGGGGGAAAACTAACTTCCGTGATTCTTCACTGACATCCCGGCACCGGATGCCGACCTTGGTCAGAGCCTCCAGAGAGTCTGTTAATAATTTCCCCTTGGGCAGTGCTATGGTCAAGAAATTACGAGGCAATCTCTCTCAACTCCTTAGTCTAAAGTTAATAATTTTAAATTTGCAGATTGTTGTTTATTGTTTATTGTTTTTGTTTATCGCTTTACTAAGTTAAAGCGATGGAGTGTTAAGGTAATTATAACAACCTCCATATATCCTGGCAATACTTTTTTAATATTTATCTAGAAACGCCCTGAACAAACGGGTGCTTAAAAAAATGTCATCCTGAGCGCTGAGTCGGATCTTCAAAAGATTCTTCACTGCGTTCAGAATGACCCCATACTTCTTTGGTCCCCCACTAGGGAAGTCTTTCTAGACTTCGAATAAACCTTTAATCCCTTTTTGAGCGGCTAATTCCTCGGCTTCCCTTTTGGTTAAAGGTTCTAGGGACATTTCAACATTTTTCCCATTTTGGCGAAGTCTTTGAGTCTCGCGGATTACTTGCGAAACATTCTTGCCATAGACTAAGACCTCGGCAGCTTCTACCGGGCCTCCACCGGATTGCTCCATAATTGCCCTGAGGTTGATAGCAAAGCCTGTGGCCGCTAAATCATCCCCAAACTCTCCATATAAAGAGTCGTAGCGCCCCCCTTCCACGATCGGGAACCCCACCCCTGGGACATAACCCTCAAAGACCGCACCTGTATAGTAACTAAAACCCCGTAAGATCCCAAGATCAAGCGAGATATATTCCTGCACGCCAAAATCCTTCAAGTACTGATAGACTTGTCTAAGGGAATCAACCGCCTCCCGAAGAGAAGGCTCCTCACTCCATGCAAGAACCTGATTCAGCATATCTTCTTTGCCGTGAAGATGGGGTAGCCTGAGCAAAATTCCTTCAACCCTTGCTGCAAAGCCATAATCTTTTACTAGTCTTTCAATTCCCACGAAATCCTTACGAGCTAGTTTCTCCTCATAATTACTTCTAAATTCCGGGGGTACCTTTAACTCGTCCATAATCCCCGTAAATATTCCCATGTGGCCCAAGTTAAATTGAAAATCTTTCACACCAATCTGTCCCAAGGCTTCAACGGCTAAAGCTATAACCTCCGCATCGGCGGCAGAAGAAGCCGAACCAATGAGCTCGACCCCTACCTGGCGAAACTCCTGTTTATGGGATTTGGAATAGCGAAAAACATCCGCCCCATAGCAAAGCCTTAAAGGAAGTCTCCCTCCCCTCAGGCGAGTGGTCACCATCCGGGCAATGGGGGTAGTTAATTCCGGACGCAATACCAGCACGTGCCCCTGACGATCAAATAACTTAAAGAAAGAATCCCCCTCTTCCTCCACCGGTTGAATACACGCACCATACTCTAATGTCGGAGTTACAACTTTACGATAAGCCCACGCATTAAACAAATCCATAATTTTTGCTTCTGCCTGCTCCTGTAAGGCTAATTCATCCGGTAGAATATCATGCATCCCCTCGGGGATCCGTAATCCTAGGGATGTACGAGGCATATCAATCCTCCTCCTTCCCCTTTTCGTTTTCTTTTTCTGCTAATCGTCCTAGTACCATTTGGTACCCATCCGCCCCGAAATATAAACACCGTTTTACCCGGCTAATAGTAGCCGTACTTGCACCGGTAGATTGAGCTATGGTAGTATAGGTTACATTCTTTTCTAAGAGCTTGGCTACTTCCAGCCGTTGAGCCAGAGCTTTTATCTCTGCCACTGTGGCGATATCTTGAAAGAATCGGTAACATTCTTCCCGATCTTTTAATAATAAAATTGCATCAAATAACGAGTCGGTTAAAGAATCACGCAGGCGCTGATCAATTCCCATAATCTCATCTTGGTCATGTTCCTTCATAAAATCATCTCCTTATGCTTCAATACTTTAAATTATTAAAGTATAGAGCCCTTGTCAATAATCATCAGGCCAGTTACGTAAATTTTAAAGGTTATTTCTTAAGTATGTACATTTTCTTGTTATATAAAATTTACTTGCCAAAAGCTAATCCACTATGTTATTATAAACTTCAGTCAAGACTTCAAGAGATCCAGACTAGCGAATTGAATAAAAAACTCTTATCCAGAGTAGGTGGAGGGACTGGCCCGATGAAACCCGGCAACCGGCATGAAAAATGCACGGTGCTAAATCCTGCAGGAAATACTGGGAGATGAGAGGAAAGCCGAAATATAAACTCCGCGGATTTCCTCGTGGAGTTTTCTTTATTATGAGAACCATCTGAGGAGGAAAAGCAGTGATTATAATTGAGAACCTTACTAAAGTTTACACCTCCCGCAAAAACCAAGTAATTGCTATAGAAGATATCTCCCTTCATATTCCCAAAGGAGCTATATACGGCATTATCGGTTTAAGCGGTGCCGGAAAAAGTACCTTAGTCCGTTGTATTAATCGCTTAGAGGAACCCACCGGCGGCAAGATTATTATCGATGGTCAGGATTTGACACGGATGACCGCTCGCGAACTTCGGCAAGCGCGCCAGAAAATCGGCATGATTTTCCAGCACTTTCATCTCCTTCAATCAAGGACAGTCTTTGACAATATCGCCTATCCCTTAGAAATCGCCGGTTATAAGAAACAAGCTATCATAACAAGAGTCAAGGAATTACTACCGTTAGTTGGCCTAGAAGATAAAGCCAATGCGTATCCTTCCCAGCTTAGCGGCGGTCAAAAACAGCGGGTAGGTATTGCCCGTGCCTTAGCTACCAACCCAAAAGTTCTCCTCTGTGATGAAGCCACTTCCGCTCTGGACCCACAGACGACCTTATCCATCTTAGACCTTTTGCGAGATATTAATCAAAAACTCGGCCTGACCATTATCATGATTACTCATGAAATGAAAGTGGTAAAAGAAATCTGTACCGATGTAGCCGTTATCCACGAAGCAAAGATCGCGGAACAGGGACCAGTGGAATCCGTCTTCATTCAGCCCCAGTCCAGCATTGCCAAGGAGTTCATCTCTACAGTATTTCCCTATGAACTTCCGGCGGATCTGCTTCGGGAACTGGCTACTCATCCTAATTCTCAAATCATCCGCATTCAATTCCTTGGTTCACGAGCCTCCGACCCCATCATTGCTGATCTGATGCAAGAGTGCGCAGTTAGAGCCAATATCCTTTACGGCAGTATCGATCACCTCCGTTCCACCCTTTTTGGTACCCTGACTCTTGAACTTCAAGGAAATCCCGAACAGTTAGCCCTCGCACATCAATACCTGGCTCAACGTGAACTAAAGGTGGAGGTGATCCAAAATGTTTGATTTTACTAACCCTCAATATTGGGATACTATGATCCAGCTTTTAACACCGGCTACCTGGGAAACCATTTATATGGTTATTGCTTCAACCCTGCTAGCATATGTTCTGGGAGTTCCCTTGGGAGTAATTCTCGTTATTTCTTCACCTAGTCATATCCTCCCCAATCCCTGGGTTGAACGCATCTTAGGTACAGTAATTAATGTTTTCCGTTCCATACCCTTTATCATCTTATTAGTTCTGATCATCCCCTTTACCAGCTTCATTGTCGGCACTTATATCGGTACTAGAGCCGCCATCGTTCCTCTTGTTCTTTCCTCTGCACCCTTTGTGGCCCGGATGGTGGAAAGCTCACTTAAAGAGGTCCCCTATGGTGTCATTGAAGCGGCCCTCTCCATGGGATCTTCTCCCTGGCAAATTATTAAAAAAGTGCTTCTCCCTGAGGCCAAGGGCTCCCTTGTTTTAGGCATCGCCATCACCACCATTAGCATCATCGGTTATACGGCCATGGCCGGAACCATTGGTGGGGGCGGATTAGGTGCAGTGGCGATTCAATATGGATATAACCGCTTCCGGACCGATATAATGATCTATACAGTTGTAATTCTCGTGATTATCGTCCAAATCATCCAGTCCCTCGGCACCATGCTGGCACGCCGACTTACCCATCATTAAGCTTGTTTCAAGTCAATCTCTAGCCTGTCCAAGGTAATACCGGTAACACTGTAGGGAGGCCTAGAGAAAGGACTTGCAGCATAGATAAAAGCAAGAGTACTTTACTCAAACGTCATCATGTTTTACGGGTTCAAAAAGAGAAAAATTAAAAAATTCAAGGAGGAAAAAAGATGATTCGTTCAAAACGCAAACTATCTACCTTAATTATTGGCTCCCTTGTTGCCCTGTCCCTTCTGGTAACCGGCTGTGGCAGCACCCCCCAAAACGGCGCTCCCCAAAACAGCGGGGCTCAAAACTCGGGCAATTCCAACGAGCCTGTAACCATCAAGGTCGGAGCCACACCTGTTCCCCATGCCGAAATTCTCGAATTCATTAAACCCGAACTAGCAAAAGAAGGTATCAACCTTGAAATCAAGATATTTACGGATTACCCTCTTCCGAATCCTGCCGTAGATTCCGGCGAAATTGACGCCAACTTCTTCCAACACACTCCTTACCTTGAGACCTTTACCATTGATAAGGGCCTAAAGCTTGCAGCTATTGGTACAGTTCATATCGAACCCATGGGCCTCTATTCGAAAAAGATTACTAAAGTGGATGACCTGCAAAATGGGGATACCATCGCAATTCCTAATGATCCCTCTAACGGCGTACGGGCTTTATTGGTAATGCAAAGCGCCGGATTGATCAAACTTAAAGAGGGTACTGGCTTCAAAGCAACAATTTTAGATATTACTGAAAATCCCAAAAATCTAAAAATCGCTGAGATTGAAGCGGCCCAACTTCCCCGGGCAATCGATGATGCAAAGATAGCTGCGGCAGTTATCAACACCAACTTTGCCTTAGAGGGTGGCTTAAACCCAACAAAGGATGCACTTTACATGGAAGAAAAAGACTCCCCTTATGCCAACATTGTTGTAGCAAAAGAAAGTCGTAAGGATGATCCCAACCTTCAGAAATTAGTCAAAGCCCTTAACACCCCGGAAGTTAAGAAATTCATCGAAGATACCTATAAAGGCAATGTCTATCCTGCTTTCTAAGAAAATAGCCGGCGGTCCAAGACCGCCCCTACAACCGATCTGTGGTCTCCCGCCAAAGGCCCAAAAAGCCGTTCCCCTAATTTAGGGGAGCGGCTTTTATTATTACATATTCTGTTTAGTCTTTTCTTTTCCACGAACGATTAAAAACAATTCCCTAATTTCCCGATCATGTTTACTGGATTCCATCTGTAAGGCCTCCACCTTAGTGCTCAGAATCTTTAGTTCAAGCTTCACTTCTTCATTGAACTTCTTTTGGGTCTCTCGCCAATCGTAATAAAGAACATCCAACTTCCTACCAAATTCTGTTTCCATACGTAGCTGGGACTGTTTAACTCCGGCTAACTCTTCCTCCAAATATGTTTGGGACTGCTTCAATCCTGCTACATCAGTCTTCAGTCCTGCTACATCGGTCTTTAATCCTGCTACATCAGTCTTCAATCCTGCTACATCAGTCTTCAATCCTGCTACATCGGTCTTTAATCCTGCTACATCGGTCTTTAATCCTGCTACATCGGTCTTTAATCCTGCTACATCGGTCTTTAATCCTGCTACATCGGTCTTTAGTCCTGCTACATCGGTCTTTAGTCCTGCTACATCTGTCTTTACCTCTGCTAAATCTGCTTCCATAACACTTAACTTGTTAAGCACCTTGCCAAAGTGTTCCAACATCAAATCTTGGAATTTCTCATTATCCATACATCCACCCACCCTCTGCCAATGGCTGGAATAATTATACCAAATTTTGATGGGCATAGAAAGGGTTTGTTCTCACACACTAATATCGATTGTTAGATCTTAAAAATTTGTATTACACGAGGAGAACGCCCATGAATTCCTTCGACAAAAAAATTCAGACCCGGCTGCGCATGCACCCGGAGATGCTACGCAATCTCTTAGCCGACCCCAACGTGGAAACCCTTACGACCTTAAGTCGCTATAAAATATTTGAATCTAAGGGAGCCTATCTGGGCCAACTCCTTATATCCCTTCTTCCCCAATGGGAATATATTGCTTGCGAAGGAAACGAACACTTAGGAAAAATCATTCGCGACCTGGAAAAGGGCCCGATTAGCCCGATTACCCAGGTGTCGGAGTTCCTGCAAGCCAACTTATTGCGCATACGTATTCTTGCCGAAACCCCCGGTGTCTTTCCTTTTTCACCTTTTACCATTCAAGAAAATCTTCTGCGTTTTTTAGAGGGAGCAGAGCAGCTGGCAGATTTGCCACAATTAACGGTCATACATTTCAGCAAGGAAGAACTGAAGCCCTTAGCTTCCGAGCTAGCACAATACCGTTTAAGCCCTTTAAGTAGGCGTTATGTACAAAACCTTTTCCACCGGGATCGTCAAGAAGCTATTCTCTCTAACCTTGCCTATCTATGTAAAAATTACCCCTTGCTCGGGACTTGCCGGCAAGCTTATGCTTTGTTACTATCTCTGGATAATATCGAGAACTGGAGCAGGCATCCCTTCTGCCTTCGCTTGGTCTCCAACCGATTCTGGGAATATCGATTAAAAGAAATAATCTAGGCATTGGTACGTCTTTTAAATTTACCATTATCATTATTTAATCATGGCAGCTTAGCAATTACTCAATTAGCCTTGAGTCAATGCATTTTAACCAAGTTTAATTATCTTTTTAAGATACTGCCCATAACTATTATGAAGGGAATCAGCTAATCTGTGTACTTGCTCCCCATCAATATATCCCATCCGGTAAGCGATCTCTTCCGGACAAGCAACCTTTAACCCTTGACGTTCTTCAAGGGTCTGAATAAAATTTGCCGCCTGCAGTAAAGATTCCGGAGTACCGGTATCCAACCAGGTAAATCCACGTCCCAGTATTTCCACATTCAATTCTTGATTATTTAAATATATCTTGTTAACATCCGTGATTTCCAGCTCTCCTCTGGGGGAAGGCTCTAAATTCCTTGCAATATCGACCACCTTATTGTCATAGAAATAAAGACCGGTGACTGCATAATTGGCTTTTGGCCTTGGGGGCTTTTCTTCCAGACTTATCGCTTGACCGTCCTGGTCAAATTCCACAACTCCATATGGTTCCGGTTCTTTCACCCAATATGCAAAAACCGTTGCCCCACTTTCTTTCTTGGCAGCTCGGGCAAGCATCTCCCCTAGTCTATTACCATAGAAAAGATTATCACCTAGAATAAGGACACAGCTGTCTTTCCCAATAAACTCCCGACCAATGATAAAAGCCTGGGCTAATCCCTCGGGATTTGGCTGAATTTCATACTTTATGCTTATCCCCCATTGGCTTCCATCATATAATACTCTCTCGAATAAAAACTTATCCTGAGGCGTCGTTATGACCAAGATCTCCCTTATACCTGCAAGCATTAACGTGGTAAGTGGATAATAGATCATGGGTTTGTTATAAATCGGCAACAGGTGTTTATTTACAGCCAACGTGAGCGGATATAAGCGACTGCCCGATCCTCCGGCTAATATGATTCCCTTTTTAGTCAAACCTATCACCTCTTTTTTCGACCTGCCGGCACCACCCTTTGTTATCTAAATACCACTGTACGGTTTTTCTCAGTCCACTCTCAAAAGTCTCCTGAGGCTCCCAGCCCAATTCCCTTGTTATTTTCGTATAATCTATTCCATAACGCCGATCATGCCCCGGTCGATCCTCCACGAAAGTGATTTGCTGTCGGTAACTATGGCCATCCTGCCGCGGAGATAATTCATCCAGTAGATCACACACATTATTCACCACTTCAAGGTTGCTTCTTTCTTGTTTCCCGCCTATATTATAGATTTCGCCCAATTGACCATGCTCCATGACCCTTCTTATTGCTTCACAGTGATCGAGTACATAAAGCCAATCACGGATATTTTGACCATCGCCATAAATGGGTAATGGTTTGTGATTAAGAGCATTGAGAATGATTAGAGGAATCAACTTTTCCGGAAACTGAAAAGGACCGTAATTATTGGAGCAGTTAGTGATTAAAGTCGGCAGTCCATAAGTTTTATGATAGGCTCTTACCAAATGATCAGCAGCAGCTTTGGATGCAGAATAGGGAGAGTTGGGGGCGTAGGGGGTATTTTCAGTAAAATATCCGCTGCTGCCCAAGGACCCATATACCTCATCTGTTGAGATATGGTAAAAACGAAAATCATCTTGTAGGTCTTCTTCATACCAATAACTGCGTACTGCTTCCAACAATTCAAAGGTCCCTAAAATATTCGTATGAACAAAATTATCCGGTCCACCAATGGAACGGTCCACATGAGATTCCGCAGCAAAATTTATGACCCCATCAGGTCGATATTTCTTGAGCAAGCCGGTGACTAAAGCTCGATCGCCAATGTCACCCTTGATGAAAGAATAATGTGGATGCTCCGATACATCCCCGAGGGAAGCGAGATTACCCGCATAGGTTAACTTATCAAGATTAACAATGCGAACACTTTCCGTTTGAATCATATAACGAATAAAATTACTCCCGATGAAACCACAGCCACCAGTAACGATCCAAAGCTTCAAAGCGGTCCCTCCTCTCCCCTTTTGACGCCATAATACTAATTATAAGGTTTCTCTCAATAATTTTCCAATATACTGCACAAAACCGTTTCTTGGCTCAGCCGCAAAACGGTTTTGTTTTTAATTAACCCTAATTAAAACATCTGTCCGGAATAAACAATGAAATAGCGAAGGCATAAACCACCAACAATAACCGCCCCATAAACGGGTAGAACCCAATGGCGATCCTTAATCATGCCGTAGATGGACAATACTAAAGGTAGCAACAAACCAAAAATCATTACACCGATCCAGAATAGGTTAGCCATAGAGCCGCTGAAATACATTGGATTTACGGATAGATATAACACTGCCAAGAGAATGATCTCCAGTACAATCAGAACAATATCCACTTTTTTGTAAAACCCTAAGCCTTCTTCCTTAGACGCACCGATCAAAGTTGCCGCCAAACCAGTAGAGACCCCTGAGATCAAGAAAAGAACAGCTAGGAAAGGAACCACTGTTGAGCCCAAGAATGGTGTTGACCACAAGGCATTCGTTGAAACCGCTGAGAGGAGAAAGCCTGTATAGGTTGTCGTAGACAATGCCAACAGGGCACCGATCAAAGCCACCGGCTTTCTTAAGGCGGAAAGTTGACTAGCTAACTTCGCCGCTTTTGCCCCTAATCCTGTTTTGGAACTGAAGGAATCTCCCCAAACAAGAAATGCATAAATAAAGGCAAATGTTACAAATGTCGAAATGATAAATGTACCAATGGACATGACAGAGCTTCCATTAACATGGATTAAGAGTTTCCAGAAAGCAAATGGCTTGCTGAGGTCCAATACCAGTAACCCCAATCCGAATACGATAGCGATCGGCGCAATAAGCGCACCTGCTTTAATAAGTTTGGCCGACTTATTCTTGCTGAATAAATCCGTCAGTGAAGCGGTCAGAAATCCCCCGCCGGCAATACCGGCTAGAAACAAATACAAAGCAATCATACCAGCCCAGGGAAGGTGCTCTTGGGCCGGCATACCCCAAATAATATCCATATTATCTCACCACCCCATCATAAATATAGTAAACGCTGGGTTTTGTTCCAAGTTCTCCTTTGCGGAATTCCGCCTTATGTTTTGCGAGTATTTTGGCCACATCACTTTCGGGGTCATTGATGTCCCCAAAACTTAATGATCCTCCCACGCAAGTTGACACGCAGGCCGGTTTAAGGCCCTGGGATACCCTTTCTTCAAAACAAAAAGTACATTTATCCGCAGCCCCGGTCACTGAGTTGATAAAACGTGCATCATAAGGGCAAGCTGTTAAGCAATACTTACACCCGACACATTTATCAGCATCAATCATAACCAGACCATTCTCATCATAATGTGATGCTTTTGTCGGACAAACATGAACGCATGGTGCATTTTGACACATCTGACACGCTTCTTTACCGAAATGCATACTGACATTCGGATAGGACCCTGTAGGTCCGGAAGCCGGTGATATTGTTCTATACTGTCCCTCAGGAACTTCATTTTGGAATTTGCAGGCTACGGTACAGGCCTGACATCCAATACATTTAGCAATCTGTATTACCATACCGTAATGCTTAGCCAATTTAATCACCCTTTCTCTCCATATGATACTGCCATCTTTCCATAATTTTCGCGGCACTTGAATAAACAGGTCGATTGCTTTGAATAATCAATGGCAGCAGGATGCTGAGGAATGGTCTTAAATGCTTTTCTTCAAACTCGACCAATTCCTTAGCTCTATGATCTCTGGCCAGTAAAGCTAAAAACTCGAGTTCAACTGCCAGATGGTCAGGAAGCTCCATATTATCGCTGCCGATGTCATACCCACAGGAAAGATAAAATTTTCTTACCTCTTCTGCCTCTTGGCCCAAAACCAGTCCATCAGAGTAAACAGAGGCATATGGTACGGCTTCGATATCTCCAGCCTCAAACAAAGGAATATAATGCTCCCATAGGGCATCTAATCGATTATTCACCATAGGGTATTCCCGACAGAAATCTTCGATTTCCTTTGTATAGGTCATAGATTCCGGAATTTCTTCCCGCCATAATTCAATCAGCTCTTCAAGGTGCTCTGCAACTTCTTGGTGAGGCCTGTGAAATATCCCTGCAAAAGATAAATATAATTCTGCTGCTTTAGTCAATGAAATCCCCACCTTTAATTGCTTCTTTTATGAGAAAACTGACCCCTATGCCTTTTTAATGGTTACAAAATTCATAGAAGTAACGACATTACCGACTTCGCCTATGACATTATCAATCAGTTTATTACCATTAATTCCTTTACCATAGGCTCGTTTCATATCAGGTGAAATACGCCCGAAGCCATGATAACAGAATACCGTATCAGGCCGGATCCCTTGGGTTACTTTAGCCTTTCCTTTATGCTCATATTTTCCAGACGAAATAATGATTTCGTCCCCGTCGGCAATTCCCAGTTTATCGGCACTTTCTTTGTTAATCCAGAGTGAATTTTGGGGCATCAATTCGTTAAGCACCGGAACATTTGCTGTACCGGCATTTGTATGCACTGCCACTTTCCCCTGCACAAACCGGAATTTGCCTTCCTCCGGTTGAGGATGATGAACGTATGGGGGGATTCCTTGTTTGGTGGCATGCTGCACTTCTTCAGAATAAAACTCAATTTTCTTACTGGGTTTAGCTAATACGTTATCCAAAGAGGCTAGGGGATCCTTACGAATATAAAAAGGTTTCATTCCCTCAGGTGTCCAAACGCCTTTTTCCTTCATCTGATCCAGGGTTAAGCCGGCAGGAGTTAATTGTTGATTAATAAATTCCTCAATATTTTCATAAGGGAAATACTGCCCTAAGCCCATTTTTTCACCCAGTTCTTTATAAATCTGCCAAGCAGGTTTAGTATCAGGATAAACTAAAGGTACTGCGGCTTGGCGAATCACATACTTAGGCGTTAAGCCGGACATATCATAAACTTGTTCACTTCGTTCAAGATAGGTGCACTCAGGAAGAATAACATCGGCGTACATGGCCGAATCGGTCATGTAAAGATCACAAACTACCAGCAAGTCCAATTTCTTAAAGGCTTCGATAGTTCTCTCACTTTCCGGCAAGCTGATCACGGGATTAAAGCGATGGATAAACCAGCCTTTAATAGGATAAGGCCTTTCCGTAAGGATTGACTCAGCTATTTGCCCGACAGCACCATCACCCTCGGGGATGATCTGACCAGGTACTCCTTTTATCCCTGTACCATCGATTCTACTTGTGGCAGGTTTCGGAAATTCTGGTTGTTTTACAGAGCCAAGGGCTTTGGCATAGCCGGTCATGCCTGGGAATCTATTGGTTACTCCGGCATTTTTAACCCGATAATATCCCCCCGGAACCTCAAAATTCCCCATCATCATATTAACCATCATAATGGCCCTGCGCAGTTGATAATCATTGGTGGTAAGCCCTGTCCGCCATCCGAACTCTATGAGTGCATTGGGACAAGCATCTGCAAACTCACGAGTAATTCTAACGATGGTGTCTTTGGGAATTCCGGTTTCTTTTTCTGCCCATTCCGGTGTTTTATCCTTAACTGCCTCTTTCCACTGTTCAAAACCTGAAGTATACCGCTCTACAAAATCTTTGTCATAGAGGTCTTCATTGATAAGGACATTGGCCATGGCCATAACAAAGGCCAAATCAGTTGCTCCTTTGATAGGTAACCATTCCCCTTTGGATGCTGTTACACTAAACCGGGGATCAAGGGAAACAATCTTCGCGCCTTTGTCAAGAGCCTTCATAATCCCTCTGGTCTGGGCAATGTGAATGCCTTCTAACCAGTTACGCCCAAAGGAAATAATATATTTGGCATTTGCATAATCGGCCGCAATCATTTCCACACCAAACATACTGTCCAAAGCTACAGAACGAGTCATGGGGCAGCTAGCCTCATGTGAAAAAAGGTTAGGACTGCCTATTCCTTTCCCAATGGTGCGGAAGAATACATCATGGGGTCCTTTTCGACTGGCAAAGGCAATTTCTTCGCCACCGTATTTTGTTTGAATTTCTTTTACTTTTTCAGCAATATAAGTATAGGCCTCATCCCAGGTCACTTCCTTATATTTACCGGTTCCCCGGTCCCCGGTTCTGATCATGGGTTTTTTAAGTCTTTGCGGGTCGTACAATAAAGATGGTCCTGAATTGCCCCTTCCACAAATAACCCCCCCGAACACGGAGTCATTGGGATTCCCCTCAATCTTTGTGACTTTCCCATTAGAAACTTTAACTGCAATTGGACACTGATTACGGCACATTTCACATGCTGAAAAAACAGTGGCTTCTTCATTACCGGTTGCAGCTAAGACTTTTTGGGGAGCGACTTTGGTCAAGGTGCCAAAACCACCAACAGTGATGGCTGTTCCCCCTGCGCCATAAAGTGCATATTTTAGAAACTCTCTCCTCTTCACTTCTTTCCCTCCAAACCTATTATTATGTTCGTCATTGATATTATTTTCACATAATTTTATTAAAAATACTATACTCCGACTTATCGTAACTACTTATATATGTATAACGAACTTTTATACTTTAATAATTTTAAATTATTGCTTTGGATGCATTCTTGCTTTTACATGCTTAAATGCTCAGGGAATAGCAGGTGAACTTTAAACATGTTAAGCTATTCAAAAACGAAGTTATGTTGTAACATAAAGTGAGGCCTATTTTATAGTTAGATCCTTCTAATCAAGTTAAATAAAATACATGAAAGCAGGTGAATGATTTGGACACTTATCAATTAAAAATTTTCATCGCTGTCTCCAAGTTCCGAAGCATTTCTAAAGCTGCCAAGGTGATGCATTTAAGCCAACCTGCGGTTAGCACACATATTAAGAATTTGGAAGAATATTACCGAGGCCCATTATTTGAGCGAACTCAACAAGGAGTTTCCCTTACGAAAGCTGGGCAAGTCTTCTATAACTATGCCCAAAGGATCTTAGCACTGCAGGAGGAAATGGAACAGCAATTGGAAATTACTATGCAGCATGAAAACAACCAAATCATTGTTGGGGCAAGTACAACGATTGGTAATGTGTCCCTTCCCTGTTCGATTTATTTATTTAAAGAGGAATATCCCGAGGTCAATATCCGTCTGGAAATTGCCAACGCGGAAGAAATACTGCGTAAAGTAAAGGAAGAACAAGTGGATTTTGGGGTGGCGGAAATATTTCCTGATATGCCGGGTTTTAGTACCCATCATGTTACTTCAGACGAACTAGTACTGATTGTCCCCCCCTCTCATCCCGCCCAAATAGATAAAATAAGTTTAGAGGAATTCCTCAATCAGCCTTTAATTATGCGTGAATCTGGATCGGGCACCCGTAAAGTTCTCGTCCAATTCCTTGAAACACAAGGTTATTCCATTGAGGATCTTAAGATAATTACTGAAATGTCGACTATAGACGCTATAAAGTCAGCCGTACAGGCAGGAATGGGAGGAGCTGTTGTCCCACGATTATCCGTAAAGAAAGAAATCTATCAAGGAACACTTAAGGCCCTTACAATTACCGATCTGGATATGCCCTTAAAATACAATATTATTAAACTTGATAATCATTATTTATCTTCTAAGACTCGACAATTGATAAAGTTTCTCACCGACCCGGAAGAACGCTTCTTATGTTAACGGCCAAAAATCTACTAAAAGCAATAGAAAGAGGATGAGATATTCCGGAGAATAAATCATCCTCTTTTTCATACTTTACGAACATATCATGTTGCACAAGAAATAGTATTAGGTCAATATCCTTCACGTTAAAAAACGTAATAATAATTTTGCCCCAAACCAAGACCCAATAAAAACCGCAACCGTAAAAATCCACCCCGATAATGAACTGGAAGCAATACCATTCAAAACCAATCCGATGTTGCATCCATAGGCTATACGAGCTCCAAAGCCCATAAGTATTCCACCGATTAACGCGGAAATAGCAAATTTCTTGTTCTTAATAGGATGGAAACGTGCCTGTGAAGCAACGATCGTAGCCCAAAAAGCACCTAAAATCACTCCCAGATTAATATAAGTACCGTCAGATAATAATAATTGCTTGAAAGTAAGGTCTAAGTTATTAATTAAACCGATTTTTGCCGCCAGCCATATTGACCAATCCTCAATATTCGTTGTAATCCCCCAAGGTTTTTTTCTGATCAACAGGACCATAATATTCAATATTGCTAATATAACTGCACCAACCCAATATGCCCAAGGTCCCTTATAAATTATTTGTAGTTCTTTTCTCATAAGGCACTCCTTTTTAGTTGTGCTTTTTGGTCAGCTCTAGTCTCCATATTCCGTTCGAGACTTCTTTTTCCTCGATTTCATGACCTTGTTCCTGCGCCCAGAGTACTAAAGCCCTGCTAGTGCAACTATGATCAGTTTCTAAAACTAAAACATCACCATTTGCCATTTCTTTCAACTTACGCTTTGTTTTTATTATTGGAATAGGGCACATTTCGCCCCATATATCTAAATAATAAGTTACCATTCTTCACCAAACTTCCTTTTTTACCTTTTCTGCCACCAACGAATGCCTTTCCATAAAAGGAGTAATATCGAAAGCTGAATAGCCACAGCGGGGATCCATCCCATGATATCCGGAAGTAATATCCCGGGAAATTCATGAAATATCGAAAGCCAGTATGGTAAAGAGTATTTACCCCAAAACGCTCCGATGAATAGCCCCAATAAAGCTATCATTTGCATAGCAAAGCCTTCACCAACACGCGTTAGAATGCCGGAAGCACATCCGCCGGCCAAAACCATACCTATCCCAAACAAAATACCGCCGATAAAGGTATGAACACCAAAAGGAGTCACATACAAGCTTAATGATATATTAAATATATCGGATAAATTATATATAATGGCAAAACTGGGGATGCTGATTACCAACAATAATATTAAAGTCTCTGTTAGCTTGGTTGTACCAACTAACAAGGGATCACGAAAAGCTGCTACAAAGCAAATCCTGGATTTTTGCATTGTAAAACCAATTGCTAAGCTTACTGAAAAAATTAAAGCTAGCTGTACACTCACCTGAACCAATAGCAATAGTAGTAAGAGTATGAAGAAAGAGAAACCTAAATTTAGTTTTTGTTGTGATTTTTTTAACATAACAACCTCTTCTAAACCGACGTACTATCTAATTATAAGTGTAATGCTTTTTTAAAATAAGTCAATAAGCTATGTTGCAACTAAATCACAGTTTTTCCGGTTTAAGCAAAATAAATGACGGAGGCTGGACTAAGCCTCCGCTCATTTATTTGTAACCTTTATTGCTGTATCAACAGTTTATCTGTTTGCAACTACCAATACTTAAGAATGATCTCCGGCATTAGGCTGAGGCTGGCCATCAACCACCGGGAATCCTTTATTGGCCCATCCGGCTCCGCCTGTAGAAGGCATACCCATACCGGAATTCAAAGATACTGCATCATAACCGAGTAATCTGAGAATGG
>NZ_CEVWNY010000018.1:0-36738 GCF_982384815.1 Desulfitobacterium sp.
ACGCTGATGGCAACCAGAGCAGCAATGATAGCTGCATAAGGAGCAAAAATTCCCAGATGCTTGTTGCCCTGCTTATCCTTATGCGGATGCAATGCGAGCAGATAGAGTAAAACTAGAATCGGTAGGGCAGCTAAAAACGTAGACAGCCATACATTCCCCATGGGATCATAATTTTGATAATACGGCATTAATAATGGCGCCTCCTTTTGTTAATCCCCTCTTTAAAACTGTGTCTTCTGTTGTCAATAAAAAGGGATGTTCGAATACCTTTTTCTTAAAATTACATCAGTCCTTATTTTGGTAACAAAATGAATGAAGTAAATTGGGTATTTAGGATTAGATTTTAATAAGGGCTAATAAAAGTTAATTTATTGTTGTTTCATGGCACTCCCCCTTTCAACATACTTCCTGACGGTCTGACAGTCCAACGATTCAGAATATTACCGCTTGACTTTATTTTTTAATTTCGACAGACTCTTTATTTTACCTTCTTAGTGAAAAAAATAATTTCTAAAAATTTAAAGGATTCCTTCCATTCAGGTTTTTAGCAAATTTCCATGTAGTCTAAACTTATGAACTATTCTATGCATATATAATCTCATTTCTGACTATTCTGCAAATTAGTCTGAGTATTTTATTCCAGTTTCTTAATATTTGAAAGAATACTTTGATTCCTAGGGCAAAATTTAGATTTTTGCCCATTTAGTTTTTCCGGACCTTTCATGAATCGGAATATAAAAAACACGCATACTTTCAGCATACGTGTCAATTTCATTTACTCTTTTAGTCAAATAATACCTAAACGGTACAAAAACCTCCTAGGCGCCTTCAGTAATTTTTTTAATTAAATCCAAATAATTTGGAAAAGAAATTTTTGCTGCTTCAATGCCTTCTAAATTCAGCCCTTCTTGTGAAAGAAGCCCGGCTATTACCCAAGCCATCGCCAAACGGTGATCACCATGACTTTCTGCTTCTCCCCCTTTTAATCCGGAACCACCTTGAATCTGTAACCCATCAGGCAATTCCCGGATATTGGCCCCTAAGGCTTGAAGGCCTTCTACCACCGTTTTAATGCGATCCGTTTCCTTTACCCTGAGTTCGGCAGCATCACGAATAATGGTTTCTCCTTTAGCAAAGCAGGCAGCCACAGCGAGGATCGGAACCTCATCGATAAGACGAGGAATCATCTCCCCTTGGATTTCGACGCCATGAAGCTCAGCAGGATGTATTCGCAGGTTGGCCCGTGGTTCCCCACATTCCTCCCTTTCATCTTCTACCTGAATATTTGCACCCATTTGCCATAGAGCATCAAGAATACCTATTCTCGTTTTATTCATCCCGACATTTTTAATCAGTAGCTCTCCTTGAGAGATAAGACTTCCTAACACCAGAAAAAAAGCTGCCGAAGAGATATCACCCGGCACCGATACTTCCTGCCCAGTTAGTTTTGCCCCGCCATAAACCTTGGCAGTATTTTGTTCGCTGACCACCGGAACCCCAAAGCCACGCAGCATCCGCTCCGTGTGATCACGGGAAAGGAAGGGTTCGGTCACAGAGGTTTCCCCTTGGGCTCTGAGTCCGGCTAGAATAATGGCCGATTTGACTTGGGCAGAAGCAACCGGTGAATTGTAGTGGATTCCTTGTAGAGAACCACCCTGAATGGTCAAAGGGGCATATTTCCCTTCCTGGCGGCCAAGAATGCGAGCACCCATCGCCCGCAAGGGAACTGAGACCCGGGCCATCGGTCTTGACCTTATGGAAGAGTCACCACTTAAGGTTGCACTGAACGGGCACCCTGCCAATACCCCTAAAATAAGGCGCATAGTTGTTCCGGAATTGCCCACATCCAAAATATCTTTAGGCTCCAGCCAATTTTCAAACCCCTGTCCGTTGATCCAAACCGACCTATCCATACGCTCCCATTCTACCCCCAAAAGCTTTAAACACTCCAAGGTGCTTAAGCAATCCTGACCCGGCAAGAAATTGGTAATATGGGTTTCACCCTGGGCCATCCCGCCAAACAAGGCAGCTCTGTGGGAGATGGACTTATTCCCGGGTACTTGTATTTCTCCATTTATTTTGCGTATTGGGTTTATCCGTATTGTATTTGACTTCTGAGTATTTGGCATTATAACTACCTCCGGTTTGCCTGATGAGACAAGTCCATCTAAAACTAGAATCACTTTAAAACCCGACCCCTGGCATGTTGAGCCCTTGCAAAGACTTTTATTATCTCTTCTCCATTAGAACTTTCGATCAGCCCCCGAATTTCCTTAAGTTTTTCCTCCCAGATGTCCAAGGAAAATAATATTGCCTGGGAGTTGCGTACGAGAATATCGCGCCACATCTCGGGTGAGCTGTCTACCAATCTGGTAATTTCTCTGAAGCTGCGACCGGCAAGTTCCAAAGGTTTTCCTTCCGGAAATCCCTCGGCCGCAGCCAAGGCTAAAGCAAGAGATAATAGATGGGGCACATGACTAATTAAAGCTACTTCATGATCGTGTTCCTCGTGTTCACGAAAGATTACCCTTGCCCCAAGCTCATTAAGTAACCCGGAAAAATCGTCTACCAATTCTTGAGGGCAAGCAGAGTGAGGCGTAAGCACATAGGGATAACCTCGAAACAGATCCGGGGTAGATGATTTAAAACCCTGTTGCTCTGAGCCCGTCATCGGGTGACCGCCGATAAAATAGACAGACTCAAGGTTTTCCATTGCTTGACATACTTCTCCCTTAATGCTTCCCACATCTGTGATTAAGGCGCCTTGAGGAACGCGTCCGACGATTTGTGCAAGACTTTTTACCAGCAGGGAAATGGGGGTTGCCAGAATAACCAAATCCACATCAAGGTTTTCCGGTAGTTCCCGCCAACCCTCACTGATCCAGCCCCGTTCTTTGGCAGCGATCAGGCTTTCTTCGTTACACTCCACTGCACTGACAGCCCAGCCTAAGCCGGCTAAGGCTCCCGCCCAGGATCCGCCAATCAGACCAAGTCCGATAATTAAAGCCCGCGGTCTCCTCACACCCTTCCATCCCTCCGAGAGAGAGGCAAGATTCCTGGTCATTACTGCCGAACTCCCTTCACCGGTCTTCCCAGGGCAGTGGCCAAAGCATCTAATTCCTCCATCATGGCGGTGAAATTAGGAATGGTTAAAGATTGCTTGCCGTCTGACACTGCTTTTTCCGGTTGGGGATGAACTTCAACAATAATACCGTCAGCCCCCGCTGCCACTGCCGCTTTTGTCATGGCCGGAACCAGATTCCAGCGCCCGGTGCCATGACTGGGATCAACAATGACCGGTAGATGGGAAAGTGAATGTAGAGCCGGTACCATACTCAAATCAAGAGTATTGCGGGTATAGTTCTCAAAAGTGCGAATTCCCCGTTCACAGAACATTACTTGATAATTTCCGCCATCCATAATATATTCTGCCGCCATCATCCACTCTTCAAGAGTTGCCGAGGGGCCTCGTTTCAAAAGAACAGGTTTATTGGTTTTAGCGACTTCCTTAAGCAAGAAGAAGTTCTGCATATTACGAGCACCTATTTGGAGAATGTCGGTGTAATGGGCAACAAGTTCTACATCCCGCACGTCAACTACTTCAGTGATAACTAAAAGCCCTGTTTCCTCCCTGGCTTCCGCTAAAAGCTTTAAGCCCTCTTCCTCTAATCCTTGAAAGGCATAGGGGGAAGTGCGAGGCTTGAAGGCTCCGCCTCTTAAAAAGGTCGCCCCGGCCGCTTTGACCCCATGAGCAGTCTCCAGAATCTGAGCCCGGCTTTCCACGCTACAGGGTCCGGCCATAACATGAATTGTATCGCCGCCAATCTGATGTTCCCCAACCTGAATGATTGTGTTCCGACTCTGGAATTCACGACTTACCAGCTTATAAGGGGCAAGAATGGGAACGACCTTTTCTACCCAAGGCAAGGCTTCCAAATCCAAAGCTTCCAAGCGTGAGCGATCACCAACGGCACCAACAATAATCTTCTCTACACCTTGGGAGAGATGGACTTTGAACCCCTCTTGGGTTAAACGCTCACTGATTTCTTGAACTTCTCCTTCAGTCGTACCTCTTCTCAACACGATAATCATAAAATCCCACTCCTTACTACCATCCTAAATTATGTTTATTCAGCCCACACCTAATGTGAACAAAATCTACCATACTTCATTTTTCTTAGTCTACTAGATCCCTGCGCAAATTAACCGCCTCACCCAAATAAACATGATGTATTTCCCTTTGTGCAAGAGCTGTTTCTACGTGAAGCAACACGCGGATACAGCGAGTAAGGGCCCCCGGAACCGGAATCTCGTTCAAGCAAATCATCGGTACTCGATCCCACCCTATCTCCCGGGCGCTGGCAGCCGGAAAAGCTGCATTTAAGTCCGTTGTTAAAGTAAAAATTGCACTTATAACATCTTCAGTCCCGAGTGAATTTCTCTTCATAATTTCTTGTAAAAGAGTCTGGGTCGCTTGACGAATTTGATCCGGGTTATTATGTTCTATAGTTATTGCTCCCCGAATCCCTCGAATTCTGTTCAATTCCTTTCATCTCCCTTTATTTAGGCCTTGCTTTCTTTGGGTACTGCCCTGTGTCCTAGCCCAACCGCTACCTCATCGAGATGTAAAAGTCCCACACCAAAGAAAACCGCTACTGATAGATGTTCATCTCGGCGGGCAATACCGATTTTGCCACCGATGTTTAGCCCGATAGCCTTGGGCATAATTTGGCTCAAAGCCTCCCTGGTAGCGCCAGCCACAGCACCTTCATCATTATGGGTTTCTTTGATTACCCCTTCACGTTTTGCAGCCACTATTGCCCGTTCAACGATTTTTTTGACGGCAGATAAATACTCCCCACCGTAATCTACAGCAACCGTATGAATTCCATACCGGTTAAACCCTTCCTTTAAATGAGCTTCTTCTTCCCGACTTTCCGTCATAGCCATGCGTAAGGCCGCCATAGCAATTTTTTTACTTTCCGCAATCATTTATTTTTTCATTCCTTTCCCTAAAGGGATTCCTAAACAATAGTAATCAGTTCTTAACCCTACTACACTACCGACTGACCACGCGAATATTTAAAGAAGCAAATAGAAAAGACACCTAACGGTGCCTATCTCAATTTCACCGTCCTACCATCCTTCCCTTCTTCAATTATGCAACATCCGTAAGAAACCCTAATCTTGAAACCATCCTACAAAACTATTAAAAATTATTATATGATGCTTTAGATAGATTTTCAAGACCTTTATTAATGTGTTACAAATTAGCTTTATACTTAACGCCCAACTCTTAAGGAATAGACGTTATGCTCGATAATATAGGTCTGATTCAATTCAGGTTCCACTAGAACAGCGTCTTTCTTGATTACTTGTACATGAACGATAGAAGGCACATTGGTTCCATCCAGTTGAAGGATACCATTTTGCGCCGACACTTCTAATTCTCCCCGTGTTAAAGTACCGAGAACCTTTCCATTTTGAATGACCCTGATCGGCGCAGCCGGAATTGCTTTAAGGGTGATCAGAGCTGTTTGAGGCCGACCTTCTTGAATCAAGTTCGGGGTTACCGTGGCAGAAACAGGGGTACTTTCCAGAGAGGGGGCTTCCAGGTTTTGAGCCACAGATAGGTAATATTCCACCGGGTCTTTGGCCAGCCCCAATCCCATTTGCACTAAAACCAATAATACAGCTGCCAGTGTGACTCCGCGAATTAAGAACCTTTCCAGCCCGGCCAAGCCTGTAGGTAAATTCCTCCTTGGTGCAGACCGGCCGGGTTGACTCCGCTGATAGTGCGGTTTTCTTCTTCCCCAGTTCCTCGACCAAATAAAGAAACGAAATCGACGCATAAACCTCACCTCTTTAATCAGTGTATGCGTCAAAAGCAAAAGTCAGACTTATTGGATGTAATCTGCCGCGGCCCGACCGGCTCTGTAGCCCATCGCAAAAGCTGCTTGCAGATTATACCCCCCCGTTACACCATCTACATCCACAACTTCCCCCGCCCAGAATAATCCTTTGACGATTTTTGAAGCCATTGTTTTCGGATCAATCTCTTTTACATCCACGCCACCGGCTGTTACGATAGCCGCCGCTAAAGGTAAGGTCTCCTTGATAGTTAGGCGCAACCCCTGCAATAAATTAACCAGACGTTTCCTCTCCTCCCTGCTGATTTGGTTGACCACTTGATCGGGGGAAATCTTCGACAATTGGATTGCCACCGGAATCAGGCTCTTGGGCAGGATTTCTTCAAGGGAGTTCTTAAATTGTTTATTAGCAAATTTCTTAAAATCCCGCTGGATACGCTGGTCCAATTGTTCCGCGGTCAAGGCCGGCTTAAGATTTATGGATAACTCTACCTTTTCGCCCCGGGCTAGGGCCTCCCCTGCCCAGCGACTTAGGGTAAGAATGATCGGACCTGATACGCCGAAATGGGTAAAAAGCATCTCCCCAAATTCTGCCCTTTGCTTTTTACCACCATAATATAAGGAAGCTTCCACATTCCGCAGGGAAAGTCCTTGAACCTCTTTAACCCATCCTTCGTGCGTTCTAAGGGGAACAAGGGAGGGCCGAGGAGAGACAACCTTATGTCCTAACTGTTTAGCAATCCGATAGCCGTCTCCCGTGGAACCGGTCCCTGGGTAGGAACCTCCTCCTGTGCAAACAATCACAGCTTTGGCCTTAAGCACCTCACCGGTGTTTAAGCGCACCCCACTGACCCCTGAGTCATCAAGCAGTATTTCTTCAACGGTCTTCCGGGAAGCCAATTCTGCTCCGGCCTCCATGATATACTTCAACAAAGCTTCAACGATTTGCTCAGCATCGTCGGAGATCGGAAACACCCGTCCTCCCCGCTCCACTTTAGTTTCCACTCCATAGTGCGAAAAGAATTCACGAAGTTTGATATTATCGAATTCCCGTAAAATACCGTGCAAAAAACGACCATTGCCGGGATAGTTTTGGATGAAATCCCCAACATTTTCTGCATTGGTCAAGTTGCAGCGTCCTTTTCCTGAAATGGCAATTTTACGGCCAGGGCGTTCCTTCTTCTCCAGAAGCAAGACTTCGACACCCTTAAGTGCTGCTTGCCCAGCGGCCATCAGACCTGCTGCCCCAGCACCGATGATAATTATTCGTTCTTTTTCCATTCCGATACCCTTCCTCGATTACTGTGTTGGTTTACTTGTCCACTCCATGGATATACTTTCATATATCATAAATTATCCCCAATTAGAAATCCACTAACCTTTTCTGTAGTAATAGAAATTCCTCCCGCACATATTTTGTGCTTGATGGCTCTTTATGCTATATTAGTTTTAAACTCATATGCTGGGAGGTAAAATTATGAATCTTGATCAAAGGACAACTTTACTTATACAAATCTCGGCAGCTGCTGCTACCAATTCCCTGGCAAGTTTACGCTCGGCAGTGACCGATGCCAAAGCACTGGGAGTGCCCCAGGAAACCCTTCGTCAAACTATTGAACTTGCCCTCGAAATTCAACAACAACCTCTTTCCCATACGCGCAATTTAACTGACCAGCTTCTTCGGGAACCTACTAAGAAAAAAGCTACTGCTCAGGATGGAGCCTCTCCTACCCTTCATGTTCATGGTCATGGCTGTAACTGCGGACACCACCATCATCACCAATAAGTAAGCAAAGGGGCTGTTGTTGTACAACAGCCCCTTTATATTGAGTATAATTAATTAAAGATACTGTCCTCTTTAGACGAAGCACAAGCTATGCACATTGGTGGCTCGGAGTTATCGAATACCTGCTTACCGCAGCGGACGCAGTGTTTCGGACTTCCTTTATGCAGAAGTATTTTCCCTGTATAGTGGCGGTGGGATAAGTGCTTCTTGGCAAAACCCATGGCTTTGGGATTGCAAATATTGACGCAGCGCTGGCAACGGACACATTTATAGGGTTCATAGATAAGGGTCAACTCATCCCCATTTTCTTTTTTGGTTAAGGCTGCCTGGGGACAAATTGCAGCGCACACACCGCAACTGGTGCAGCGATCACTAATCTGCAAAGCCGGTATGGGCATTTTCTCCCGGGGACTTGCTTCCATCCTTCTTACCAACAATTGACGGGTTCGAGGAATTGGATAAGCTTCATCGGCGGTTAATCCAGGTAAAACGGATTCAAGCTTCTCCCAGCCTTTTGTTTTCCAGCCTTTTTTCTCAGTTTGCCCAGATGGAGAAACAGCTGCTTTATGAGGAGTACCACCAACCGGCTCATTTCTCGACGCCTCTCCCCCATCAGGACTAACCCTTAATGACACGATTGGATGATCCGGCCAGTCTTCGTGAACCTCTTTAAAGGCTTTCACACTTAAAGCGCAGGCCTTTTTGTCAGGACATTCAGAGCATTTACCCGTGTAAATGGAGATTCCTTTTTCTTTACCTGCATGCATTAAAGTAAGCCACAAATCTCGATCAATAATCCCCAAACATGGTATCTCAAAACCAAAAGGAGCTGCTTGGGGGCAATTTAAAGTAATAGCTTCCTCCGCCTTCTCAATATATTGATGAAGCAAATCCGTATGAGTATCCACAAATCCATCACTGGGGCAAACCGCCATACAGACTCCGCATTCTGTACATAGTTTAGCATCGATTTCGCGAAAATCGGAGATTGCCTGATGAGGGCAAGCCTCAATACACAATCGACAAGGCTTTGCGTAGGGCTTTTTTGTATTCAAACAGTTTTTATGATGATATACCATTTGGCAAGTATTCAGCATTATAATCACCCCTAATTTCAAGTATAATCTTTTTCATTTGAAAAAGAAAGGACAGGTCCAAAAATGGCCCTGCCTTTCATAAAAACTATTTAGAGGCATCATCAAATCCTTTTAGAATTTCCGCTTCCACACCGGTAAGATGTGCCATCATAAATTCCCGGGCTTTTTCTACATCACGACCTACAATAGCTTCATAAATCATTTTATGCTCTTGAAAAAGCAATGCGGGGGTATATTTTCCCTCATAGAGCTTTGATCGATTGGTTTTTAGCATATATTTATTTAAATCGGAGATTGTATCCATAAGGCGAATCATGATCTTATTCTTAGTCGCCCGGGTAATTGCATAATGGAAGCGATGATCGGAAGATCCATCAGAAGTAGGGCTACTTAAGTCGGCATGCAATTCTTCTAAAGCGAGCGCCAATTCTTTTAGATCCTCTCTTTCGGCCCGTTCCGCTGCCATTCCGACCGCCTGAATCTCTAGAATCTTTCGTACTTCCAGAAGCTCAATTACGGTTCCCTTTTCCATAGTCAGCATCCAAGCCAGGGGAGCTATAACTGATTCAGAACGCAGTGTGCGCATGAAAGTCCCTTCACCGCTACGCACTTCCAGTAGGCCCATCAATTCCAGAGCACTGAGTGCTTCACGGATGGAAGCGCGACTCACTTTTAAACGTTCTACCAGATCCCTTTCGGAAGGTAAACGGTCACCGGGTTTTAGCTCTCCCCGAGCTACAAGTTCTCGGATTTGTTCAACTATTTCTTCGTAGATCTTGCGTGTTTTTATCGGTTTTAGCTCCAATGCCTTCTTCTCTCCTTATAAACCCGTCTAAATTACCCTCTTTTTCAGTTTATCACGAACATCTAGTTATTGACTAGAAATATTTCAGTTAATTGAAATAAATCACTCAATTTAAATGAAATGTGCAAATCAGCAAAAAGTAATTTACCATTTATACATTGTTGCTAGAGTAGTATTTTAATAGACGTTCTTCTACTCCAATTATATGCTCCTGCATATAAAGGCGAGCTTTCTCTTCATTTCGGGTTTTAATTGCCTCAAAGATTAAAGCGTGTTCCCTATATAATCTTTCCGGCGATTCGTTCTCCTCATATAATCTTATCCGGCTGGCTTTCAAAGTCTGATGCATAGTGTCGGAAATGGCATTCATAAGCCGTACCAGAATCTTATTTTTACTGGCCTTCGCCACAGTATAATGGAAACGAAGATCCGCGTCTTCACCTAATTGGCCTGTCTGTACATCCTTCAACATCGCCTTTAACGCCTCTTCTAAAATTCGGAGTTCCTCTGCCTCCGCCCTTTTGGCTGCTAAAGCTACCGTTTGCCCTTCCAGCATTTTTCGAACTTCAAGTAATTCTAAGATATTATCTTTTTCCATACTTAAAACCCAAGCCAAAGGAGTCACAACGGAATCGATATTTATCTTCTTAATAAAAGTACCTTCCCCGCTGCGAATTTCCAAAAGTCCCATCATTTCTAAGGCACTAAGTGCTTCCCGAACAGAAGCACGGCTTACGTTAAGCCGAACTGCCAGGTCCCGTTCAGAGGGTAAACGATCTCCAGGTCTTAAGTCCCCGCCAACAACAAGAACACGTATCTGCTCGATAATTTCTTCGTATATTTTTTTCGTTTTGATCGGTTTTAAGTCCATTGCAGCCTCCTTATAGAAAAGGAAAATCATGTTAAAAAAGGCACTCTCTATTAGTAGTAAAAGAAATGGGAAGCAGATAGACCACTTCCCATCGACCTGTAGACTATTTAGTTTAAATATAACTTATTTTTAGAAAGTTGTCTATAATCTATACTTCTACTTATTGAATAGCTGCTGCGATAGTTGGAATCATGCCAGGTACCACATAGGCTTGGAGACAAATAATTGCAATTACGGCAACCAGCATGGCAATTGAGTGCTTAACTGTAAACTTGAAAAGTTCGGACTCCCGACCAACTAAGGTAGTGGCAGCTGCTGCAACAGCGATGGATTGAGGAGAGATCATCTTACCAACAACACCACCGGAGCTATTAGCCGCTACAGTCAGTACTGGATTAATACCGATTTGCTCAGCGGTTACTTGTTGAAGTTTACCAAAGAGAGCATTGGCAGAAGTATCTGAACCGGTAAGGAATACCCCTAACCATCCTAACACTGGAGAAAGAACGGGGAAAAGCGCCCCTGTAGAAGCGAAGAAAAGTCCCAAAGTATAAGAAAGACCGGAGTAGTTGGCAAGGTAAGCAAAGCCAAGTACGGCTGCGATATTGATTACAGGATAAATTAATTGCTTAAGAGTATCGACAAATACTTTCACAGCCTTAGCCGGTTTGATTCCCAAAATGAAAGTACTGATAATTGCCGCAATCAGAATGGCAGTTCCACCTGCAGATAAAAAGTCCCATTTGAAGACTGCATCATAGACTGCGGGTTTGGCCACGATTGGTGCAGCTTTGTAAACCAAGCCATGAAGACCTGGCCAATTGAACTTAAGAATCAGATGGAGCTTATCGACAATTAAGCTTTTAAAACCGGGAAGTCCCCAGATGGTAACCATAACTGTGAGAATAACGAAAGGTGACCAAGCTTTAGCGATTTGACCGCCTGAATACTTTTTAACTTCCGGTTCCTTAACATCCCGCTCATGGGGGAAACGCCAGATTGTTTTCGGTTTCCAGAACTGGAGGAATACAGCGGTGCAGATAAGAGAAAACAAGGAAGAAATGATGTCCGGCAAATAAGCACCTAAGTGGTTAGAAGACCACCATTGGGCTAAGGCGAAAGAAACTCCGGTGACTAGGATTGCAGGCATTACCTCTTTGGCACCTTTCCAACCGGCCATTAACACAACTAAGTAAAGAGGGATAATCACTGAAATGAAGGGAAGTTGGCGACCAACGGCTTGAGAAATAACAAAGTCACCCATGCCGGTTACGGCTCCTGCAGCAATAATCGGAGCACCAATTGCACCAAATGCAACCGGAGCAGTATTAGCGATCAGGCAGAGTCCGGCAGCTTTGATAGGATCAAAGCCAAGACCAATCAAAAGGGCTCCGGTAATAGCGACGGGAGCACCAAAGCCGGCTGCACCTTCAAGAAAGGCCCCGAAACAGAAAGCTACGATCAATGCTTGAAGACGACGGTCATCGGAAATTGAAGCAATAGAGCTTTTAATAATTTCGAATTGTCCGGATTCTACTGTCAAATTGTATAAATAAACTGCAGTAATAACGATCCAAGCAATTGGCCAAAGACCATAGAGCATACCATACGCTGTAGCAGAAAGAGCGATGGTTACCGGCATTTTATAAACAATAATAACGTCTACAATGGTTATAGCAAGGGTAATGAGTCCAGCGACGTACCCTTTCATTCCTTTTACTGCTAATGCCCAAAATAAAAAGATGATGGGAACTGAAACAGCAAGGGCAGTTAGACCAAGGCTACCGCCAAGAGCTGCATAATCCTGTGTCCAAGGCATTTGAAAATCCACCTTTCTAAGTAAACTGATTCTGAATTTGTTTAATAACTTCTACATTCGTTGCTCCGTTTTTTGTATTTTGCTACATTCTTAAAATATTTTTAATCTTCTGTCCTTACCTCCCTATCATAGTATGGTCTGACCATTTTGACGCAGTGATAATTGTATGCTAAATTCATATGATTTGCAATAGATTAAACAAGAGAATTTTTTCACTTTAGTTAAATTTTTATATTTTATTCCTATTTAGGTTTTAAAATATACCTATTATGCATTATTTCTAAATGAAATTGGAAAGGAAGGAGTAGTACTCCTTCCCGATCTTTTAGGAACTATATTTGATGCCCATTTGATTTGCGGAATTTGTTCTTTAGGGACCGGCTGCGGTAAAGACTGGGATCATGCCCGGTACCACATAAGCCTGCAAGGTAATCATAATACAGATCACAAGCAATAAGGCTAAGGAATGTTTTAAGGTAAATCGTAACAGCTCCGATTCCCTACCGACGAGAGATGTTGCCGCAGCTGCCACTGCAATGGACTGAGGTGAGATCATCTTCCCTACTACTCCTCCGGAGCTGTTAGCCGCTACTGTCAAGACTGGGTTTACCCCAATTTGTTCAGCAGTAACCTGTTGGAGTTTGCCGAAAAGGGCATTGGCAGAGGTGTCTGAGCCCGTAAGGAAAACAGCCAGCCAACCGAGTACCGGTGACAAGAAGGGGAACAAAGCACCGGTGGAAGCAAAAAGGAGTCCCAAGGTAAAAGATAATCCGGAATAGTTGGCTAGATAGGCAAAACCAAGGACGGCTGCGATATTAATAATCGCAAACATTAATTGCTTCAGTGTTCTGACAAAAACATTCAAGGCTTTTCCGGGGCCAATACCGAGAATAAACATGGAAATTATCGAGGCAATTAAGATGGCCGTTCCACCGGCCGCGAACCAATCCCATCTATAGCTTGCAGCATAAACTGCAGGCTTGGCAACAATGGGAGTTGCTTTATAGACCAGCCCATCCAGGCCCGGCCAATGAGGTATGCTTACGTAAAGCCCCATCTTCGTAGCCCAGTTTTTTAGACCGGGAGTTCCCCAGATGGCCACCATGATTGTAAGGATGGCAAAAGGCGACCAAGCTTTTATGATCTGACCGCTAGTGTAATTATGTCTGACTTCTGTTTCTTCTTTACCTTCTTCATGGGGAAAACGCCAGATGTTTTTGGGCTTCCAAACCCGTAAAAAGAAAGTCAAAACGATCAGTGAGAATAAGGAGGAAATAATATCCGGCAGATAAGCTCCTAGATAGTTTGAAGACCACCATTGAGCAATGGCAAAGGAAAAACCTGCCACCAAAGCAGCCGGAAGAACTTCTTTAGCCCCTTTCCAGCCGGACATTAGTACTACCAAGTAGAGAGGAATGATAACCGATAAGAAAGGAAGTTGCCGACCAATGGCTTGGGAAATAATAAAGTCGCCCATACCGGTTACCGAACCGGCCGCGATAATTGGCGAACCAATAGCTCCGAAAGCAACCGGTGCAGTGTTGGCAATCAGGCAAAGTCCTGCTGCATAGAGAGGGTTAAAACCCAAACCAATGAGAATCGAAGCAGAGATGGCCACTGGTGCTCCGAAGCCCGCTGCCCCTTCAAGGAAGGCACCAAAGCAAAAGGCTACCAGCAGTGCCTGGATTCTTCTGTCATCGGAAATGGAGGAAATAGAACTTTTAATAACATCAAACTGACCCGACTCAACGGTTAAATTGTATAAATACACCGCAGAAACCACGATCCAAGAAATAGGCCAAAGTCCATTCATTATTCCAAGCAAACTTGCGGAGAGAGCGATTGAAACAGGCATTCTGTAAACTAAGACAACGACAATAATAGTGATGAGAAGAGTAAGCAGCCCTGCTATATGCCCTTTCATTCGCTTAATGGCAAGTGCCCAGAGGAGGAAAAAAATCGGGATGGACACAGCCAAAGCTGTAAGTGCAATACTTCCTCCTAAAGCAGAATAGTTTTGAGTCCAAGGCATGTAGTGATTCCACCTTTCTTTGTTGAAATGCTGAGTAAAGGATCTGTTCGAGGTTATTATTAGCAGTTCTAAAGAAATTATCATAGTCATTTAAAAAATCCTAGTAAAAAAGCCCAACCTTTCGGCTGGGCTTTTTATTATTGAAAACGTAATTCTGCTTTTTTTATTTCCTCTTGAATATTTTGACTCACCCGAAACAATAGTCGTTCCACATCCAGACGGTGGATCTGCAAGTTCTCAGGACTTAAAAATTCGATCTTGCGAAATTCGGGTTTGACTATGAGAGGTAAGAGGTCATCAAGGTTTTCTATTCTTAAAGTCAATATGACAGGAGCATAAGCAACCTCTCGTTTACGCCGCCCATCCGATTCATTGACGGCATAAAGATCAAGGCTCAAATCAATGTCTTCAAGAAAAATTCCTTGCAAGGGTACATTTCTTAATAATGCGACCTCCTGTTCCCGGACTTGCTCGGCAATCTCCTCCCGGCTCTTCCCACCAAATATAAAACGTCCGCTCTTGCCTTCGCCACGAAAATCCAAGCGGATTCTAACCCGAATATGTTCGCAGAGTACCTCATTTCCTATACGAATCTTCATTCTCTATCTCCCTACCGTATTAAATAAATACTTTTATTCGGCAAACTTTTCCGATTCTCCTGCTCATCTTAGTGTTAAGTATATATACATTGGATATACTAACAAAAAATAATGAAGGGGGATAAAAATGTCCAGAACAATTCTTGCGATATTTAAAGGGCCGCAACAAACCAAAGAAGCCGTCGAAGAAATCCAAGGGGAATCTTTAGCCAATAGTAATATTTCGGTGATGGTTCGGGCCGGTTACCTTCACCAAGGTAATTTTACTGAAGAAATCGCCAACGAGCTGGCTTTTGTGCCATCTGAGATTAACTTTGACCGCTTCAATGCCTGGCTTGTTCAAGCACCACCAATGGATATCCCAAACCTGGGAGAGTGTGTAGTAGCCGGTCCTTTAGCCAATGACCTTCTGCACCGTCCCTACGGGCAAGGACTTGCAGATGCGCTCTTAAGCTACGGCTTAAGTCCGGAACGGGCCCGTCATTATGAATACGAAGTGAGAACCGGCCACTTCCTGGTTATGGTATCAACGGAGCAAGAAAAAGTCAATTCTGTTGCCAATGCCCTCCAAAAATTCGGTGGGCGTGATATCGAGAAATGGAACAAAAATTTAGATCATCCGTTACATATGCCCCATTAAAGATGCCCATGTCATCCTGAACGCAGTGAAGGATCTTTTCTAATTAAGCTTTACTGCCTGGCGCAGCTGCTGAATCTCTGCTTTAGTCAATGATCGGAATTTTCCCGGTGCCAAGTTCTCCTCCAGCCGGAGAGGGCCAAAACGAAATCTTTTTAAAGTCACTATAGGAAACCCAATTGCCTTAAACATCCGCCGAACTTGACGATTACGGCCTTCGTGAATAGTAATTTCATAGCAATACAATAAGCCTCGGCCTTTGGAAAAAACCTCGCGAACTTGGGCCGGGGCTGTTTTTCCATCTTCCAGCACTACTCCCTTTTCTAATCTTTGCAGGGCTTGAGCTGGAATTTTCTCACGGACTTCCACTTGATAAGTTTTCTCTACCCCGAAGGAGGGGTGCATCAAACGATGAGCCAACTTCCCATCATTGGTCAATACCAGCAGTCCGGAAGTATCATAGTCCAACCGCCCCACCGGATATACCCGCTGGGGAATTTTTTTTACTAAATCCATTACCGTTTTCCGACCCTGAGGGTCGGTAACACTGGTTATATAACCAGTGGGCTTATGGAGTAGATAATAGCCATATTCCTCGGTTTGAGGCTTTATGGGTACACCATCCACCAAAATCCGGGCACCAGGCACAACCTTAGTCCCTAAGGTACGAATAATTTCACCATTGACTTGGACCCGCCCCGCCAGAATGACTTCTTCTGCATGACGGCGCGAAGCTATACCTGCTTGCGCCAGTACTTTTTGCAAACGTTCTCCAGCCGGAGGAACGTTTTTTCCCTTATATACTTCCAAAATATACCGCCCCTCGATTTCTTAATATTACTGTGACGGTGATAATCGATATACCCCCGGACCGACCAGAGGAAATACCCCCTCTACCCGCTCCCAAAATTCTTTCCCCCGTGAATTTGAAAGAGCAATCAGATAATCACCCGGCATAGCCTCCAAATCAGCCCATGCTTGATTATCATCGGTTTTGACTAAGCGAAACCCATATCGCTGTGCATAATACAAAGTCATAGGGGGAGAATCGCTTAAGACCAAAACACTCTCTTGTGTTGTATTCTCTCGTAACCACTGAGCCTGGCTAAGTATATCTTCATTCCACTGGTATTTTGACCCGTAATTCGCGTACTGGCTGGTCAAAAGTAGGCTTATGGCAAGTACGCCAACCACGAAGGAAGGAATTTTATCCCCATCACTTAGGGCATACCCCGTCAAAATGGCTATAGGCAAAACCACCGGTACTAAGTAGTAATCCAAGGGAATCCTTAGGCAGATAATAGCAAGATAGGCTAAGCTAATCGTCACCCAAGCTATTAAGCTTAACCCCAACTCATTCCTTGACTTCCCCTTACCAATCAGCAAGATCAATCCCCACCCTGCCAAAAGGATAGAAAGCCCTAATCCCGATTTGAGATTGTTAGCTAAAGTATTAAAAAAACTATTTTGGCCTTCGAATACTTGATATGAAACGATGCCGGAAACAAATTGGCTTGCTGCACCGGCACCTAGGTGAACCCAGCTATAGTATACCATAGGTAGAATCAGTGAGAGGGCGCAATAAATAAACATTTTGCTAAGCTGACGAAAGGGAAAAAAGCCCAGAATCAAAGCTACAGGAAAAATCATCAACTGAGGGAGCTTGGCTAATATTGCTCCAGCCATAATTATGGCGGCCAATAGAAGACCTTTCCATTCGGGGTTTTTTCGCCAAGCTAAAATAGTAACTAAAGCCCAGATACTTATCGCTTGGGCAACCGGTTCCGGCATGGTGGTCCGACCATAATAGATAGTTAAAGGTATACTAGCATAAAAAGCGGCAGCCCATAAGCCTGCTTCCCCAGAAAAGGCTAATTTACCGAACTTATAAACTCCATAGATAGTTACCAGAGAAAAGAAAATTGCCCATAGCCTTCCCCATAAATCACTCCAGCCGAGCATCGTCCAAGTCCAAGCCAATAGATAAGGCAGAAATGGAAATTCCAACTCTACGGGCTGAGGTCCGGTCCCATCATAGTTAAGCATGGGAAAAAAGACCTCCGGAAAGTTTCCCAAATGCCCCAACATATTCAAGGCCATGCTTGCAGTATCTGCTTGTCGCCAGCCCTGGTCATCCAGATAAGGATTGGTAACACCTTTTAAACGCAACAAAGTCCCTAAGATTAAAATGAAAATCAAAATAAAATTTACTCGCCGACCCATTCTACCAAGCCCCAAGTCTCCTTCTTCATACGGATAATCAATGTAAAATACCCCATAATTGTTGCTATAATGCGCATTTTGCTCTTTCCTTGCTTCTTCTCATAATGGAGATCAAAGGGTACTTCCCGAACCTCTCTACTATAGCTCACAACTTTTAACAACAGTTCAACCATTCCGGCAAAGCTCCGGCTTTCAATTAACTTATCTCCATAAATTAAATATGCTGCTTCTAACACTGATGCCCGATAGGCCCGATAGCCGCAAGAGTAATCCTTAAGACCCGCAACAGGAAAAAAAATCCCCATAACTTTGCCCGCCCCCCAAGAAAGAACCTGACGCAATGGATTTAAGCCGTATTGCTTGCCACCGGCATAACGTGAGGCCACTACCAAGTCGGCTCCTTGTCGAATTTGTTCAACCATTAGGGGAATTCGTTCCGCTGGGTGAGTATTATCAGCGTCCATAGTCAGGATCACATCCTCCCGGCCTTTTCCCCACTCTCCTTCCTCTCCGGGGATACTCCTGCGCAGGGCAAAAGCATGTTTAAACCCTGTCATCAAGCTTCCCCCCAGCCCCTTATTCACCGGATGGGTCACTACATGAACGTTGGGGCAATTATTAGCATATTCCTGGGCAATCTGCAGCGTCTGATCAGTGCTCGCGTCATTGACCAGGATGGTTTGGGCGGGAATCCCCTTACAAGCACCTTGAATCTCATCGAGGAGCAATTTAAGCCCTTTTTCCTCGTTATAAGCAGGTAACACAACAAAAAGCATACTAAGGCCTCCTTATTACCCTTAGTATGCTCAAGGAACATCTTAATAAAACATCATATGTACGATCCAGAGAGAAGCGATCAGACCGGTTAGGTCGGCAAGCAATCCCAGTTTAAGAGCATAGCGGTACTTTTTAATCCCTACTGAGCCAAAATAAACTGTTAAAACAAAAAAGGTTGTATCCGTACTGCCTTGGAGAGTAGAAGCGAGGCGGCCGATAAAAGAGTCGGGCCCGTATTGGTGTATAAGCTGGGTAGCCACACCTAAAGCCCCTGAACCGCTGAGAGGACGCATCACCGCTAAGGGGATAATGGCTGTAAGGTTAGGATCCAGGCCAAAAAAGGTTAATAGCGGGTGCAAGAGTTTGGCTAGTAACTCCAAAGCTCCTGAGTCAACAAAGATGCGGATCGATACCAACATGCCTACCAGAAAAGGCAGTATACGAATTGCTGTGGCGAAGCCTTCCTCCGCACCCGTCACAAAGGATTCATAAACAGGGACCTTCCGTATAAAAGCAATAACAGGAATGACAAATAGCAAAAAAGGAATTGCCCAACGTGAGATCTCAGCAATAAAATTCATGATCCAGACCTCCGCCGAAATAGATAATCGACTATAATCGCTAAGGTCATGGCACAGCCCGTGGCAAAAATTGTCGGTCCGATAATTTCTGTAGGGCTGACCGATTGGGCTTTCAAACGCACAGCAATGATTGTAGCAGGAATCAAGGTAAGGCAAGAAGTATTTAAGGCGAGAAAAGTGATCATTGCGGTGCTTGCCGTATCCGGATGAGGATTCTCCTTTTGCAGTTCTTGCATGGCCTTGAGGCCAAAGGGCGTAGCCGCATTGCCCAGTCCCAAGACGTTTGCACTTAAATTCATTATAATTGGTCCCAGAGCAGGACTATCCTCTTTTAGGGTCGGAAATAAGCGGCGGATTGCCGGTCCAAAGAAGCGGGCCAAACCACGGACTACGCCGGCTTCCTCAGCTAATTTCATCAATCCCAGCCACAGACTCATGACCCCAATCAGGCCAAAAGCTGTCTCTACTGCCAATTCTGCTGCTTTCATAGCCGACTCGGTAACCAAATCAATCCTGCCGTTCAGGGCAGCCACGATAATGCCCGTAATCAGCATAAATAACCAGATGGCATTAACCATGCCCTCCCCCCCTTACCATAAATCTATGTCAAAAAGGAGGGGTTTAGACCTTAGGATCAGTTGGGGAAGCTACTTCTAAAGAATTCCTTCCACAGCCTTCCAATTTATTAAGATTTGTCTTCTTTTTGAATATACTGAAGAACCCGCTTAAAAAACGGTAATACGACTCGGCGCATTACCGTTTTTATCATTCGCTCTATAATTAATGGTCTCCGACTATGATAATATCTTCTTTAGTTACTTGCTCTTTAGGGGCATCCTTCTTCATCATGTTGTTAATCTTATCCATAAGGTTAGGAATTTCATCGAAAAGACGGTCGGCTACCACATTATGATCAATGGGCAGCAGACGGATTTGCCCATGTCCAACTACCAAAAATCCTACAGGCTTCACAGACATCCCGGCACCGCTACCACCACCAAAGGGGTACGCTGTGCCCCTTTCTTTTTTCTCGGCCTCATCATGCTCCCCTTCGGGAGGAGCGAATTCACTACCTCCTGCGGCAAACCCACAGCAAACCCTGGATACCGGGACAATCACCGAACCATCTGGTGATTCAATGGGATCACCGATAACCGTATTCACATCAACCATTGCCTGGATACTTTCCATAGCGCTTTTCATCAACGCCTCAATGGGATGACTCCCCATAGTTATCCACCTCTTTTGACTTAATAATTGATACTAACAATATGAGCTTTTTTCGGCTTAAATATGCATTAAACCTCAATTTAATTTAAAGTGGTGGGCTTTTTATTTTCTTATCCTGCGGATCACCATTCGTCCTAAATCCAAGCCTACGAATAGAATGTGACCAATCCTCACATTGAATTGGCATTGGATATCACAACTAAAGCCTGGTTTTTTAAATTGGGGCTCGACCATGATCCGTGGCTCTAAGGTATCCATTGTAACTTGATTAGTAATTCTGGCTAGTGAATACCCAAGCATTCCCCAAAAGCCTCCTACCGCCAAGGCGGTTACGGCCGGATTTTCATGACCATACTCAATCTTCCAATCAAAGAAGGTACAGTGAATGCCCTGGTAGAACTTCTTTTTTATTTGGTTAAACTCTCTAAGCAGATTCGGAATGTTAGGAAATAACTCGTAGAAAAAGCTCATGCGCAAAAAACGAAATTTCAGTTCGTTAACAGCCTTCCTCTTTTCTCCGGAGGGGGCTTTCGCTTCTTGCTCTGTTTCAATTCGAGGACCATCTTCCCACTCCAGCTTTACCGTAGGAATGCTTAATCTTGATTTCCAGATCCCCTTCAAAGCAGAAATATCAACTTCGATATGATCGTTTTCATCACGGCGGCAATAACGAAAGTCTACCGTTGCCCGTATCCAAGCGATTAGTCCCAACCATAGTAAAAACGCAACCAAGAGTGCGAGAATCTGCACCATAAATCCCCCCGCGTGTCTTCCTAAGAATTTAGGTTACCCCCGGGGGGGATTTTTATGCACTATAAGCTAATTTCGTTATTTTCAGCCCTACTTCTCAATAATTTGTACTTTTCGTTAAGCTTAATAAACCAAGCAGCAGCTTGTCCTTGAATTAAGAAAGCAAGAGAAACCATCAACGCAGCATTGGAGCCGAAGGCTGTGGCCGCCAGTCCGATGGATATAGAGAGATTCCGTAGAACCGTGGAGAATACTAAGGTTAAAGCATCTTGCTGCGGGAAAAATCGGCGGCCAACGCTTATGGCTAAGAGATAATTGATCGTATAGAAAGCAAGCTGCACTACCAAAGCCAGGGCAAAAATATCCAAATGTTGGGCGATACGCTGGGAATTATTGCTCATGCTAATAAAAATGATGAAGAGCATCCCCCAAGTACTGGCCGCAGGTAAATAGGGTTTAATCTTCTTCTGAAAATGTTCTTGGGAATATCTGCTTAAGAGATACTTATAGGTTAAGATCCCGAAAATCATCGGAATTAATATTACCAAAGCAATCGTTTTAAGGGTGAGAAGAATATCGACCGGAACGTATTTACCCACCATCAGATAAAGATACCAAGGTGCCAGAATCGAACCGAGCAGCAGTCCGGTAGTCGTCATCTGTATTGAGGCCGGTACATTTCCTTTTGCCAGCATGGTAAAAGCAATGGTCATATTACTGGTTGGTAGTAAGGCGGTAATAGCAAGACCGGCAAAAAGCTGGGGATCCGCTAATAAGAAGCCGGTTCCTAGGAGATAAGCAATCACCGGAATGATAATAAAGTTTAAAACCATAACTGTTAGGAGCAACTTACCCCGTGATAAATTGAAAACCTCTGTGGCCTTAAAGCCGATCATGGTGGGATAAATCATCAGCATGGTAATGGGTAAAACAAACTGTTTAAGTGAACCTGTATCCAACCCTAGACCAGTAAGAAAACCAATGATCAAAACCAGTGGAATTGCCAGGGCAATATTTTGGGACGGCCAAAAGTACCCTTTTTTTAGATAATTCGCTTTGGTATCCCCCGCCATAGATTCTTCCCCCTCTTATTTACAAATTATTTATATACCCTATAGGGGTATAATATTACAATTTCTCCATGAATTCAAGACAAGAAAACCAAAAAGCCAAAAAGGAAACTTGTCCATATAGGTGGAATAATATCCCTGGTGATAAATATGAATAATAGTTCTGAGAAGAAACCGAAGGTCGCTAACACCCTTAAATACTACCGCGAAAAATTGGGTGTTACCCAGCAGGAGATGGAGTGGAGAACGGGGTTAAGTAAAAACAATTGGCACCATTATGAAGCGGGCAGGGAACCTGGAATAAAGCTTGCTCAGAAATTCGCCAAGATGCTTAAATACAAAAAAGCAAAACCCCGGGAATCATTGACCCCGGGGTTTTACATCCTATACAGAAACCACTTGCAAGTCATCCATGATGACCTTCATGCGCTCACCTCAACAAATAACATCCCTACTACACTATACGCACATACTCCCATAAACGTGACAAGCATCGATAATCTCGGTGCTTTTTTCATAAAAACTTCCGCAAAATCTATTGACATCAGACACCGTTGCTCTTGACTAATAGTTGGCAACTACAAGCCCCCATAGTGGACTTTCGCTACCCAGTAATCGCCATGCGTGGCGCATACACAAGAGTTTATTTGCACCAGAACTCTATTCACCTAACACCGCTAATATGCATAGGATACACAAAATATAAAAGGAGAATGAATATGAAAGTCCTCGTGACTGGAGGAGCTGGCTTCATTGGCTCCCATCTTGTAGAATCTCTTGCTTGCCAAGGTATTGAAGTTTCTATAATAGACAATTTGGTATCAGGACAGTCATGTATCTCTCACCCGCTTGTGGTATTCCACCATATGGATATACGTAGTAGAGATGCCAAGGCGGTTATTATACGTGAAAAACCCGATGTTGTCTTTCACTTGGCTGCTCAGACGGATGTCCAGAAATCTCTTCAGGATCCGTACTATGATGCCGAAGTGAATATTTGCGGAACAATCAACCTTCTTGAGGCTTGCCGGGACGCCAAGGTTAGAAAACTGATCTTCACTTCTACTTCAGCTGTGTATGGAGACCTGCATAAGGAACTCATTTCAGAAGAAGATCCAGTGGCACCAATCTCCTATTATGGTTTATCTAAATGCGCCGCCGAGTCATATATTCTTCTTTTCCATCAACTTTATGGAATTTCCTACACCATCCTCCGTTTCAGCAATGTCTATGGCCCAGGGCAAATAGCCAAAGGGGAAGGTGGAGTCGTAGCTGTTTTTTTGGATCAAATCCATGCAAAAAAACCACTTAACATTCACGGTGATGGCGCACAAACACGTGATTTTGTATATGTGAAAGATGTGGTTCGGGCAATTCAGGCTGCAGTTGAGCGGGGAGATCAAGAAATAATCCAGGTCAGCTCATCCGGAAAGACTTCAGTAAACCAATTAGTCTCTATGTTGTCCCGAATTCATGGATCGGCGTTCGAAATCATTCACACTCCAGCCAATCAAGGAGATGTAAAACACAGTTGCCTAGATAACAGAAAAGCATATGAACTGTTGCAGTGGCAGCCACTAATAGACTTACCAGACGGTTTAGCCACCACCTATGCCTATTCAAAAAATAAAATAAAAGGAGATAGTGATATTGCGACTACAAGATTTGAAAGGAACGTACGATGCCATTTATAGTCTAGGGGATCTTTGCCTCGGCTCTATACAACTGGAAAAGAATAACCTCAGACCTTACTCAGGGGTTTTGGATTGGATGGCTTCTCCCGCGTTGTCCGATGTTAATCGTCTTTTAAAGAACCGTTTTATTGGGTTTATGGACCTTCCTAATTTACGGATTATCGGTTATGCCGGAGAAAAAAATATATGTGTATCAGACGACGCCTACCATATGGTGTCCAATCACGATTTTGAAATAGGGAAAAATTCATTATCTCACTTAGGCAGTTATGCGGAAGTAAAAGAAAAATTTGATCGCCGTATTCATCGTTTTCTAGAGAAAACAGCCTCTTGTCAACGTATGCTTTTTGTTCGGACAGAAGGTAATCCGGGAGAAGCTAGAGAGCTTGAAAAGGTGCTGTCGGGTTTAGTCAGGAATGATTTTCGAGTGCTTCTTGTTAATCATACGGATGTTCAAGGGTTGGTTGAAGACGATTGGTCTTTGGAAAAAGTGTGCGTAATTCAACTTCCTGCCGAAAATAAGTTTACCGCGAATGATCACTTCTGGACAAAAATGCTTAAGGACATTGATATTAGCAATAAGGAGTGAATATTGTGTTCGTAAACTCAATCATTTTAGTTACCGGGGGAGCAGGCTCATGGGGACAAGAGTTGGTAAAGGAATTATTACTTCATAATCCGCAAAAAATTATCATCTTTTCACGTAACGAAGCCAGCCAAGTAAAAATGAATCGGGAAATCAATGACCCAAGATTGATTTTTTCTATAGGTGACGTCCGGGATCTTAACGCCTTGACTAAAGCGTGTGAAGGGGTAAATTACATTTTTCACCTTGCCGCGCTGAAGCACGTACCCGTCTGCGAAGAACAGCCGTTAGAGGCTTGGAAAACGAACGTAATTGGAACACAAAATGTGATCGAAGCTGCGATTGCAAATCGTGTAAAAAAGGTTATAAACGTCTCCACTGACAAGGCAGCAGATCCGGTCAACTTTTATGGAATGACTAAAGCGATTGGCGAAAAGCTTATCGTATACGCGAATCTACAAAACGAAGAGACGAAGTTCATTAACGTACGAGGAGGTAATATTCTCGGTTCCAACGGCAGTGTCCTTAATATATTTATTGAGCAGTTAAAAGAAAAACGTAAAATCAGTATTACTGACAAAAAGATGATCCGGTTCTTTATGACCCCGAAATCGGCAGCCGAACTTTTACTAACTGCGGCTAAGGAAGGAAAGGGTGGAGAAACGTTCATTTTGGTGATGTCACAATGGAAGATACTGGATTTGGCTGAAGTATTGATCGAGACTTATGGTACGGCAGATACGGAAATTGTCGAAACTGGAATTAGACCGGGAGAAAAACTCGACGAGGTTTTTCTCTCATCAATCGAACGCGACAATTCGGTGGTTTTGAACGATCGGTACTTGGTGGTACTCCCGTCGACTAATATACCGGCATTAAAGCAGGCTTATGCTTCTTGTCCGTCCGTAAAAATGGAATCCTATTTTTCTAGGAACCTCCTCAACAACAAAGCAGAAATTAAACAAATACTGTCTGACGAGGGTTTCCTGTCTCAAAAATTTTAATTAAAGAGTAATTCGATGGCAGATGTCCCCAAGCATCTGTCTTACATAAAAAAAGGAGATGAACAAATGAAAATTCTGCTTGCAACCTACTGGCATGTCCCTCATTTGGGAGGCGTATGGCCGCATATGTTACAACTAAAAAAAAGCTGGAATCATTAAATCATGAGGTGGATTTACTTGGCTATGGCGATGAAGTCGGAAGTTTTGTGCACTTGGTTAATAAAAAGCAGCAACTTAATACGGATAAGTTACTGCCAGTTCTTAAATCAATGCTAAATGAATCTGATTTCCCTACAATCTATATGAATAAGCTTATAGAGTATACGGAATTCCGTCGTTATCTTTTTGAATTGTCAACCGCCTATTTCGGTTTGGAATCCTATGACGTCATTCATACGCAAGATGTTATTTCCACCGGAAGCATCCACCGAATTAGGCCACCAAAAGCAGCCCTTGTCGCCTCCATTCATGGATCTGTTGCACACGAGATAAGGCTTCAGTTAGAGACCATTCACAAGTCTCCGACCTCTTATATGGCTAGAAGATATTTTGACCAATTGGAGTATAACGGCGCATCATCAGCAGAATACGTCATTCTCAATAATCAATGGATGAAAAAAATACTAACCGACGAATTCCATGTTCCCAATGAGAAAATCGAAGTGCTTCATTATGGCTACGACACTGGGGAGTTTTTCCAGCTAATGAAGAAGAACTCTGAGATTAAACGTCCTGCTAATAAGAAAGTAATCATGTATTCAGGCCGGTTAGTTCAAATTAAAGGCGTGGATCATCTTCTTGATGCACTCGGGCGACTAAAGGCAGAACGTCAAGATTGGATTTGCTGGATTGCCGGAGAGGGAGATAAGCTAGCGGAACTTCGCCTCCAGTGTAAGGTCCTGGGACTGGAAGAAGATGTTATATTTTTAGGAAATCGAGATGATATCCCAGGTTTATTGGCACAAGCTGACATTTTCGTACTTCCGAGCATTATTGAGAACCAGCCTTTATCAATTATTGAAGCTCAACTTGCCGGAAAAGCGATTATCGCCAGTGACGCAGGAGGATTGCCTGAAATGATCCAACACAAAGTTACAGGTTTATTGACACCTGTAGGAAATATAGAGTGTTTATGTGCCAATTTAAATAAGTTGCTGAAAAGCCAATCTCTTCGAATTACACTTGGTTCTGCAGCTAAGGATTGGGGGTTGTCTCATTGGTCACTAGACAACATGGTAAACCATACCGTAGAAGTTTATCAAAAAGCTATTACGGAAAGGAGGCAAAGTCTTAATGATTAGCCTCATAATCATCTGGACCAGGTTTATAAAAATGTTAACACGGGTATTTATATATTTCCGGTGTCGTATAAAAAAGGTGATTCATATGGACGACAGCAAAGAACCATTAATGGTTAGCGTAGAACCAGAGGTCGATGCTGAACCGGAGGTCGATGCTGAACCGGTGGTCGATGCTGAACCGGTGGTCGATGCTGAACCGGTGGTCGATGCTGAACCGGAGGTCGATGCTGAACCGGAGGTCGATGCTGAACCGGAGGTCGATGCTGAACCAGAGGTAGCTATAGAATTAAATGAAAGTCCTGACGGCTACCAATATATTATATTAGACACTCAATTTAATAACTTTCATATCTGGCGCAAAATCTTTACATGCCTTCCTAATGAATACGTTATTCCTAATCCTCAGTCTATCGATGTTCTTCTGCCGATGACAGCCGATTTCTACTGCAACCTGTTTCCTTCAGCGTCTAGGCATCCCAGTCTCTTGGTTGATGATCAGGTTTGGAAGCGAATCAAAGCCAATTTGCCTAAGGATTATCAACTTCCTGGTACTATTCTTCAATTGGGATAGTTTACAATTAAGTGCAGAGCAACCATCTCCTTAGGATTAGAAAAAAAGCCCGCTAAAAAGGATAGCGGGCTTGCTAAAATATAAGCAAACATCATTAGGAGAAGGAGCCATTTTACCAAACGCGCAAGTAAAGAGGGAATTTTATCACTCATCCTTATCTTTGGTTAGTTCTTCAATTAGTTCTTCACTTAAACCTTCTGCTAAAGCAACTTCTTGCATGCTCTCAAAGTTTAAATCAGGCAATTCTTCAATGGACTTAAGACCAAAGTGCAGTAGAAATTGCTCCGTAGTCCCGTACAGAATAGGGCGGCCCGGGCCTTCTTTACGACCAACTTCCTTTACCAGACCTTTTTCTACTAAAGTAGCTAACGCCCGGTCCGATTGAACCCCCCGGATAAAGTCCACTTCTCCCCTGGTAACCGGCTGTTTATAGGCAATAATCGCCAGCACCTCCAAAGCCGCTCCGGATAGCCCTTGGGCAGGTTGATGATAGAGAGCTTCGATAAAGGAGGACATCTCCGGTTTGGTCCCTATTTTATATCCGCCATTAACTTCGATTAAGGTAACCCCACTGCCGGCCGTCGAATACCGCTCCCGCAGGTCATAAAGAATTTCCCCGATCTCCTCGCTGCTTAACTGAAGGATTTCTGCTAAACGCTCTTTAGTCAAGGGCTTGTCGGCCACAAATAATAATGCTTCGACTCCGGCAACTTCTTTTTCACGAAACAGCATCATCTACTCCCCTTCAGTAAACTCCCAAGCCTTTTCCGTAGGAAAGACAAAAATATCTTCATTCGGAAAACTTTGTTCACAGTGAACCTTTCCGGACTTCAATAACTCCAATAACGCTAAAAAAGATACAATAACTTCCATGCGTTTAGTTCCCCGGATCAGCTGACTAAAACGTAGACCCTTAGGATGAAGAATTACACGGCGCAGCACATCCGTTACCATCACTTCAATGGGAATTTCGTCCGGCTCTACCGTCCGGATTTCTTCCCCCTGCTCCGCCCGCTCAATAATCCGTTGAAAGGCATGCCATAAAGCTTCGAATTGGACCCCTTCTAAAGGGTCTTCTGCCGGAAACTGATTACGAATCTCCTCTACATCTACCTCGCGGAAATAACGCTGCCCCGAAGATATCTGCAGCTCACCTAAAGCTTCCGCTGCCTGTTTAAAGGCCCGATAAGCAAGGAGGCGCTCCACTAACTCTTGCCGCGGGTCTTCTTCCTCTATATCTACCGTATCCTTAGCCGGTTTGGGCAGCAAATAACGGGATTTAATCTGTAAAAGCTGGGCGGCCAGGACTAAAAACTCACTGGTTACTTCCATATCCAGAGCTTCCATCCGGCGAATCGCCTCAAGGAACTGATCGGTTATCTTAGCGATGGGAATATCATAGATATCCACCTTCTCCTGCTGAATCAGATGGAGAAGAAGATCCATCGGACCTTGAAAAACCGGCAGTTCCACATAGGGGACAGTGTTCATACTCGGCCTTAGTGAGGCACCGTTATTCATATAAGCCCCATCATCCGCCGAACTTCCTTCATTGTTTCACGAGTGATCAGCCTTGCCCGTTCAGCACCTTGCTCTAGGACTTTTTCAACTTTACCGGGCTCTTCCCAAACGGCGCGGCGCTCCCGGAAAGGACTTAAAAGCTTATCCAAATTCTCCGCCAGATGGCGTTTGCAAGCCACACACCCGATTTTTCCACCCCGACAGTTTTCCTCTACTTCGGCCACCTCGGGAGTATAGATCTGATGGAATTTATAGACTACGCAAACTTCCGGATGACCGGGATCATCCTTGCGTAAACGGGCCGGATCGGTAACCATTTGCTGTACTTTGGCTTTGATCTCATCAGTGGAAGCCGTCAAAGAAATAGTATTATTATAGCTTTTGCTCATTTTACGACCATCTACACCGGGTAAAAGGGGCACTTTGCCAATCAAAGCTTTAGGCTCGGGGAAAACCGAACCATAGATATAATTGAAACGTCTGGCGATTTCCCGGCAAAGCTCCACATGAGGGATTTGGTCTTCGCCTACGGGCACTGTATCTGCCTTATATACTAAAATATCCGCAGCCATTAAAAGGGGATAGCCGAGAAAACCATAGGTAGAAAGATCTTTTCCCCCTTCTTTCCCTAATTGCTGGAGCTGATCCTTGTAGGTAGGAACCCGCTCCAGCCAAGAAAGTGGCGTAATCATCGATAAGAGTAGATGCAGTTCTGCATGTTCCTGGACATGGGACTGAACAAAAACTGCCGATTTTTCCGGGTCGATCCCTACACTAAGCCAATCCAGGGCAATTTCTCGAACTAAACCAGCAAAGTCCAAACGATCCTCATAGCCTGTGGTCAAGGCATGTTGATCAACGATACCAAAATAGCTTTCATATTCTGATTGGAGATTCACCCAGTTCTGGATAACACTCAGATGTCCAATATGCAAGCTCCCTGTGGGTCGCATTCCACTAAAAATTCTTCCCTTCACTTTTAAGACTCCTTCCAAAGATCGATTATTTTTTGTGATTCGGAACGATACGGGTATCGTTCCCTACACTATTGAAACCGCAAGGATTGAGACCCTAGACCAAGAATCTTATCTGTTTACCCCACAAAAGGAGAAAGCAGAAACAGCGCCGCATCCCTGTAAAATCCATAGAGGCCTGATACAGCCGGTCCAAGTATCACACCTAAAATGTTCGTAAATAGTATTATTACCAAAATAAACATGCCATAAGTCTCCAGGGTGTTAAGAACTTTGCCGTACCGACTGGGCACCACCCCTCTGAGCAAGGAAAACCCATCCAAGGGTGGAATCGGCAGCAAATTAAAGATACCTAGCCCTAAATTGAGTATAACCATAGACCTGAAAATTAGTGAGAATATCCCCGACCAGGAAGGATCATTCACAATTGCCAAACTGATCACCCAAAGCAGCATAGCGATAAAGGCAACAATGAGATTGGCAAAGGGGCCGGCTATGGAGACTAATATCCTGCCCCGTTCTTTATTACCTTTAAAATAGTGAGGATGAGTTTGAACGGGCTTAGCCCAACCGAATTGGTAGAGTACTGCCATCAGTGCTCCAAAAAAGTCCAGATGAACCAAAGGATTTAAAGTTAAACGGCCCTGACTACGCGGAGTGGGATCTCCTAAACGGTCGGCCACCCAAGCGTGAGCGTACTCGTGAAAAGCAAAGCCAACCAGTAACGCCGGTATGTTAGCAATGATCGCGGTTAGATTGAACACTTGTTTTCCCCCTTAGGTCGGTCGATTTAACAAGATTATCCTGTAGAATCTTCAGAATATACTCCTTTTCTTCTTCCTCGTCGCTTATTGCTCCATCTAACCAGGCAAAGCGAACAGCTTTGAGAATTCTGCCAATCTCCGGTCCTTCCTTAACACCAAGTTGGAGTAAAGCTATCCCGTCCACAGTCTGATTTATGTTTTTGCAGGCCTCCAGATATTTTTCGATCGGATACCGGAAAGATTTCTCTAAACTTAAGACCTCCAGGATCACTGCCGGGAGATCCCGTAAATACTGATCCAATATTCCTAAAGGGAGTCTTTTATTGACATATGAAAAATCCCCAACATGGTCATCGGAAACATCTAAGGAGGAGAGCTTGTCAAAAACCTCAAAAAACTTCAGGGTTAAGGCTTTGAGCTCTTTAGATAAACGAAGTTTATCCAGTACTAAATCAATCTGGGTCCTGTCCAGTTTGCGAACACAAATAAGCCATTTCTTTTCCGGTGAAACCTCCGAATTTAAAAGAGGATGCGCAAAATCCCAAGGCAGTTCACGTTTAAACCATTCTTCAATGACCCCGGTTCGCTGCAGAGACAATCCCATTGCCCCGAAGTTTGTCTCGGTAAGCATATGCATGATTTCCTCCGTGAAGCGTTCACTGCTTAATTTCTTGAGCACCCCCGCTTCCAAGGCCGTATAAATACCTTCTTCAGTCTCTTTGGCCAGCCGAAAACCATAGCGGCCGGCAAAGCGCAAGGCCCTCAGGATACGGGTAGGATCCTCAATAAAGCTTAAATTATGCAAAAAGCGGATTTCTCCTTGTTTAAGATCCCTTAACCCCCCATAGTAATCCACCAATTCTCCATAACGACCGGCATTAATAGCGATAGCCATGGCATTAATGGTAAAATCCCGTCGATACATATCATCCCGTAGACGGGATTCCTCCACTTGGGGCAAAGCCCCAGGAAAGGCATAGTCTTCACGGCGCGAGCGTGCTATATCTACGTGGGTACCATCAGAAAATTCCAGCCGTGCTGTTCCAAATTGATCGTGAAGTATCAATTCACCTTCTTGGAGCCGCTTCCCTAGAGCCTTAGCAAAAACATGTCCATTCCCCTCGATGACAAAATCAAGGTCTTGAGTGGCTACCTTAAGCAGAAGGTCCCGGACAAATCCCCCTACCACAAACACCGCATAACCCAGCTCATCGCCAACTTGCTGGGCGGCATTAAGAAGATAGCGAATCCGTTCAGGCAGCTCCTCCAATAATAGTAAAATGTCCTCGCGCATGGCCAGACTACGATCACGGGTCAAGGTCATTTCCGTAGGAACCGCACTGCCATGCACTATCCTTAAAATATCGGATCGGGAAACGATTCCCACCAATTTACCATCTTCAAGAACCGGTACCCTGCCAATATCATGTTGAACCATAGTTTTCTGTACATCTTCCCAACTGGCATTGGCATCTACTACCACAACATCTTTGGTCATAAAGCCTTTTACCGGTGCGTGCTCCAAACCGTGTTTCAAAGCCTTGTCCACATCCCGCCGTGAAATAATTCCTACCAATTTATTAGCTTGGGCCACAGGCACTCCTGTGTGTCCATATTTAAGCAGAATCTGTTCAACTTCCCGAAGCCGCATCTCCGGAGGAACGGTCTTCACCGGATAACTCATAATATCTTTGACCCGATTAGTCCGAAAAACCTTATTAGCCAATTCCCCCCTAAGACGAGTCAAAATATTTTCTACAGAAGCGTTTTTGATGGTTGCCGAAGCAGCACGAGTATGACCCGCCCCGCCAAAGATCTGAGCAATACGGTTAACCTCTAACCCTCTGCCCCGGGAGCGCGCCACCAGATAAACCCGATTCTCCATTTGGACCACCAGGAATAAGGTTTCGGCCCCTTCCATTTCTCCAACCCGATGAGCTAATAGGGCTAACCCGCCGACATAATCTTCACTGACAGCCCAGGAGATATAGATAGGTTGTCCATGATATACTTCTGTTTCCCCATGATCCAGCAATTGCTGCAAGACTTCCTTCTGCTCTTCGATAAGGGGCTTGCGCAGATACTGGGCCACTACCCCTAAATTTGCCCCCTTCTCCAGCAAATAAGCAACTGCTTTAACATCACGAACCGTTGTACTCTCAAATATCAAACTTCCGGTATCGTCATAGATTCCTAAAGCAAAAAGGGTTGCCTCAAAAGGACTAAGCCGGATATTCCGCTTTTTTAGCTTCTCGATAATTATGGTGGTGCAGGAACCAATACTCTCCACATGCATACCTTCTTTAAGAGTACCGTTATAAGGGTGATGATCGTAGATCTCCAGAGGTATGTGACCCAGTTCCTCTTCGCCCTTTACACCGGCCGCTCGTTGCAAGTTATGGGTGTCCACCAAAACAACCTTTTCCACCAAACTCCAATCGAGTTCATTGGGTTTTTTAAAAGGCAACCGGTCTTTGGCCAAGGCGATAAAATCCTGTACATAGGGGTTGGATTTTCCGTCTACGACCATAATGCTATTGGGATAAAGTTTTTGGGCAGCCACCATTGAGGCCAGAGCGTCAAAATCCATTTGCCGATGGGTAAGAATAACTATCATAGTTAACTTCCTTATGTTTTACTTAAATATGAAAGATTAAAAATAATTATATCATTTCCACAGGGACTCCAGCAAGAAATAGAGCTGAAGTCATGGCCAAAGGAAAAGCACCTCGCTGCCGAAGTGCTTTTCCTTGGTTAAGTATTAAATACTATCATTAATAGCTTCAATTGCTTGATCAATCTCTGCTTGGGTCATTCCTTCTTTTACCAGACGATAATTAATGGCATTCATCCAGAATGCAGTTTTGGCATTGATCTTTTTATAGGCTTTGGCATTCTTCTTTTCATGCTTTTCCCGTGATTCAGCGTTAGCCTGAACGATCGAGCAGGCATAGCGGGCTTTTAAACGAGTGTCTTGATCCATCTCCTCAAAAGTAGTATTTAAACACTCAATCAGACTCTTGTAATAGGCTGAGAATTCATCAAAGGGGATTTCTGTATCCATATGTAAATACTCTTTCAACTTCTCAAACAACTTATCCATCAAATAACCTCCATCTTTACTCCTAAGTATCTAGGAATGCCTCAAATATTATACCTTCGTTTACAAGAAATGACAAGGTGCTATTCGAGGACTTCAAAGGTTATTTCTTCTTTCTTTATCTCTTCCTTACTTTTTTTCCCGACTTTTTCTTCCCTATTTTCCGTAGGGCCTTTTAAGTTTTCCGATGTTTCACTTTTCTTTTTAGGGTCCGGAGTTTTCTCCCCTGCCTCAGCCTTTTCTTTTGCATCCTCATTGGAAACCGTAGTTAAAATCTCTAGGGTTATAGGTGTATCTTCCTTGACAGTTTGCGTATTCTCCTTTTTGTTCGGCTCTTTCTCCGGTAAATTCGGGACTTTTTCAACCGGAGGGGTTACCGATTTTTTCGTCGGAGCTTCCACTTTTTTGATGTTCTCAAAAATAGGTTTAGTATGGCCTTGAAAAAGTAGGCTAAGAATTTTTTTGGACTCCTTCGGGTTTATTAGCCAATAGCTGATTCCTTCTTCATCATAAAATTGACCGGGAAGGGTTTGATTTACAACCTCATAGGTTTCTTTATTTTTGAAGGCCATTGCCAGTGACCAAACCTGGCCTAAATTTAGATTGGTTTCGATAGCTTGATAAACCTTAGGTATGATAATCGGAAGCTTCGGCAGATTCCGGGGAGTCGACGCTTCCGCTACGATAGCCTTAATTACTTCTTGTTGGCGGGAAACCCGGGTAATATCCGCTAACTCATCATTACGAAAGCGTGCGTATTGCAAAGCCTGACCACCGTTTAAACGCTGGCTGCCTTTTTTCAAATCAATGTACCGATCTAGGTCGTCTCCCGTATCATAATACATATCCTTTTCCACATTGACGGTAATTCCGCCTAGACTATCGACAATGTTCTTGAATCCTTGAAAATTAGTCAGGACATAGCCATCAATGGGGGTCCCCAGCAATTCTTGAATATACTGTTGGGTGGAGGTGGCCCCTTTTCCCAAACGTGCTATCGCATTTATTTTTTCCTTTCTCCCTTGAAGGAACACTTGCGTATCCCGGGGTATCGAAAGTAAGACCATTTTCTTATTCTTACGGTCAAGGCTTGCCACCATAAGGGTATCTGTATTGCTGATAGTCTCTCCTGGGCGATTATCCATTCCGATCAATAATACCGTAAAATTATCCATCAAATCGTATTCGCTTGGGAACTCAGCTGCAAAGCCTTCCGCAAAATTTTCCCCGGAATCCGCCGCTACTTCACCAATTTTCGTATCTATACGCTCTTGACTAACAATCTGCTCGCGGGCTGCTTGAGCGATGCCTCCATCTCCAGCCTCTAAGCTAAAATTGTCCTGCTTTCCATAAACCATGAAGACCCCAAAGACTATCGCTATCCCCAAGCCAAAACCCAATACGGCATTAAAGCCATATTCCCGAATGAAGTGAAGTAACTGCGCCTGAATTTTCTTTTTTGTCATCTTAATTTCACTCCATTTCCATAAAACTTCCTACCATAGCATCGAACAAATTCTTAATCTTTATACTATACGAAGATAATTTTTTTGACGTCACAGACATTGCAGCCAACCCCTGAAATCGTTTTAGGGTAGCAAAATATTCTGAATGGAATATAATACCACATAAACAACCTTCTTTTATTTCGCCTATTCCTTGATAAGGAACCATCTCTCAAATTAAAGAGCTTGTGCCGATTCTCTAGCACAAGCCCAAATCTTATGTCAGTATGGCTGACCCCAAATACGCCAGAAATGGAGGTAGCCTATGTACTCCACACTCTTCAATCACAGGGAATCTTATGGCAATGTGTACACCAACTTTAACACCTACTACCCCACTTACCCCAGTCAGTATAACTACCCAGCTCCTAACTCTGTAGGCTATGGGGCCGGGTCTGTATACCCTTATAATTACCCAAGTCAGTCCTATAATTATCCAAGCCAAACTTATAGGAATCAAGCTGTGTATCCATATGCCCAATACCCCTGCCCTTATTGTCAATCTTATCCCCAACCGCAATATTACGCTATTGGCAGTGGCAATCCCTATGGTTGGCAAGAGCCAACGGTTATCGTACCAACTAAAGGCCTGGAGACCATTCTGATCGCCATTCTTATTCTGGTCGTCCTAGATCTTTTATTCATTAGATCGAAGCGCTAACACTCTCCATTTCTTCTGCAGGTGCAAGGTCACCCACCGACCATTTGCCGCAGCGATCCCCCCAGCGGGTCAGTACTTTTTCCTCTTGTCTGATTTCTACTACTTCACAGTGATTGCTACAACCTTTGCAATCAAAACTGCGGGCTTTGAAATGGCTTTCCGCCATTTTCAGGCCGCGGAATTTGGTAGTCATTCCTTTTTTACTGAGGAAACGTTCTTGAGCCAGATAGGCTGCTCCTAAAGCCCCCATAACAGAAAAATGTTCCGGTACGATTACTTCTTGCCCTAATTCCTCTTCGAAGGCCTTCCGGATACCTGGGTTGGCAGCTACACCACCTTGAAAAAAGATCGGCCCAAGGATTTCCTTATTCTTTCCTACATTATTAAGGTAGTTGCGTACCATCGCCTGACACAGCCCAGCTAAGATATCCGATAGGGGATGACCTAATTGCTGCTTATGAATCATATCGGACTCAGCAAAAACCGAACAGCGTCCTGCAATCCTTACGGGATGTTGAGCCTGCAGGGCTATTGGTCCAAAATCCTCGATAGGAATCCCGAGGCGGGAAGCCTGCTGATCTAAAAACGAACCCGTACCGGCTGCACATACCGTATTCATGGCAAAATCCACCACTACACCGTTACGCAGGATTATAATTTTCGAGTCCTGCCCGCCGATTTCCAAAATTGTTTGGACATCAGACTTCATCCGCGAAGCTGCTACGGCATGAGCCGTGATTTCATTTTTTACTACATCCGCTCCCAAAAGGGTTGCCGCTAGCTGGCGGGCACTTCCGGTGGTACCGACACCAAGAATTTCGGCCGAGGAGCCAATCCGGGCACGAAGATCACCAACTCCCTCTTGAATGGTCTGCATTGGTCGACCCTGAGTTCGTAAATACATGGACTC
>NZ_CEVWNY010000019.1:0-34780 GCF_982384815.1 Desulfitobacterium sp.
TTCAGCATGGATAAGGCTATCTCGGTTTTACCACGTTCTATCCCTTGTTCTATTCCCTCAGCTTTAGCTTGATCCATAGCCGATAGATGATCCCTGATGCCCTTTTCCCGCATTTCATAGAGATACCGCTCTTTATCATTCTTCAAAAAGATTTCCTCAGCTGTCAGGGCTTTACCGATGGCCGGTTCACTCATGGCGATCTCCTCCAATTCTAAAGGATGTGTATTTGAGAGATACATCAACCATTTATCCAAGCGGGTCTTTGGTTTAGTATTCAGGGTTTTCCATTTTTCCAGCTCAAGAAAATGGATTTCCAAATCCCGATTCAGCCTATTGCCGGAATGGGCTTCATACAATGAGAACATGCTGTGGTAGCGTTGGGCCTCGGAAAGGAAGCTGAAGGCCATGACATTGATCGTGACGGTGCGGGCCAGATCTTTATAGAGCATGCTGCTTTGCAGTTGGCCTTGATAGATCTTGGCCCAGTAATACAGTGTTCTCTTATCTATATTCTTTTCGTTGGCGATTTGTACTTCGATATTGATGATGCTGCCGTCGTTGGCAACTCCTAGGATATCCAGTCTGGACAGCTTATCTTTGAGATGTTCGGGGTCCAATTCTCGATCCGATAAGGTGATGTCGGTCAACTCATCTTCACCGGCGGGAGAGAGGACAGCGTTCAGGAAGCTCAGCAGAATATCCTTGTTCTCTTGCCGGCCGAAGATGTATTTAAACAAGTAATCGTTGATTCGGTTTAAGCGTTCGGTCATGTGCATCCCTCCAAGATCATTATATCATATCTTGGGACATTGCAATCAGGCTTACAGAGAGGACTTAAAAACATGTTAGATAAGTGTTTGCAGGTAATCCTTGCAATTAAAAATAATTATAGTATTTGCGAGAGACAGAGTCAAAGTAACTGTACCCATGCCCGATTCTGGGATATACTGGTGTAAGATGATGGGATGCCAACAAGTTACACCCTTTGACAATGCTGCAGCCGGAATGAGGAAGTAACTATAATACTACAGGTGTTTTTAATGCGATACCGTTCGTGAATAGTAGGAGGTATAAAAGACAATGCAATCCAACAGAAAATGGAGGCGAATCGCCGCAATGTTGCTGGCGGTGATCTTATCCCTCGCCATCAGTTCACCAATCATGGCGGCTGGGCTTCAGAGCGAGGATCAGGAAAATATACCCGGACTGCCGAGCAGCGCCAAGATTCTGAACCTGCCTCATAACTCCATCGGCTGGCCCTTGTCCAGGGATCTCCGCTGGGCGGAGACACAGACATCGTACCTGTTCATAAATAGTGATCACATGCTTTCACTGCTCAATGCTTCCCCCGATGGGATACTCGTGGCGACGCTGGACGAGAATTATCAACTTCTTAACCAGCAGCGCATCGAGCTGGAATTGCCGATTTTCGGTGCTTTTTACAACGGCGGGGACTACAATTTTATCGCTTTCGGCCAGGAAAATAAGGAAGAAAACGATGGCAAAGAGGTTATCCGCATCGTCCGCTACGATAAGGAGTTTCGGCGTATCGACAGCGTTTCGGTTTATGGCGACGAAAGCTACACGATCACTCCATTTCGATCCGGATGCGGTAAGATGGCGCAATCCGGGAATGAACTCACGTTCCATACATCCCGTTTGCGTTATACGACTGAGGACGGTCTCAATCACCAATCGCAATTAACGATTGTTCTCGATATCCCCAGCATGACCGTTAAAAATAATCTTGGACGGTTCCAGGAGAATCATGTCAGTCATTCCTTCAACCAATTCGTCGCTTATGACGGGACGAGGCGGATACTGGTCGATCACGGCGATGCCTATCCCCGCAGCGTCGTCATGCATATAAGCAACTCCCCATCCGGTTACCGGGAACTGGACCTGTTTCCGATCCCCGGGAAAATCGGCGCGAATGTCACCGGCGTATCCGTGGGCGGGCTGGCTGTCAGTGATACCGCTTACCTCGTTGCCATGAACTCAGTTGATCATTCCCGGGTCTTAGAGTATACAAATTATGACTTGGTTGGCTTGCCGGCAGATCAGCGCGATATCATCCTCTGTGTCGTACCCAAAAATGGTTCCGCCGGTCAGGTTAGACAAGTGACCCTGGCTTCCTATACAGACAGCAGCTTTACTACCACGGTTCCCTCACTGCTGCCCATCAGCGGCAACAAATTCATGGTTCTTTGGGAAGAATTTAGCTTGGAAGAAAGTAGTTGGAGTTGGGGAGATAAAACCCAGGGCGGCGACGTATGCTATGTCTATGTCGATACCCAGGGCCAGGCTCTCGGCCCCATAGAAAGGTTGAAAAACTACCAGCTTTCCGCCTGCACGCCCATCATTTACAATAACACCGTCGTGTCGCCCCAAAGTGCCAACGACAAACTGATCTTCAATCGCTTCAGCACCCTTGATGTAGAATATATAGCCGGCCAGAATCGCGTTCTGACAGCTGTAGCTATCTCCCAGCAGGGGTGGCGGAGTGCTGAAAGCATCGTCCTCGCCTCGGGAAACGACGCCAATCTCGTCGACGCCCTGGCAGCTGCGCCTTTAGCCGGTCAGGAAAACGCACCGATCCTGCTCAGTATCAACCAGCAGCTCGACTCCGCTGTGATCGCTGAGATTCAGCGCCTCGGTGCCAAGCACATTTTTGCTGTCGGTGCCCTCAGTCCCGCGTTGCTTGAACAACTATCCATCAGTCTGCCCGGTGTCGAGGTCGAATTGCTGCAAGGTGCGACCCGCATAGAAACGGCGCAGAAGGTCAACGCCAAGATTAAAAACCCACAGGGCATCTTCCTCGTAGGTTTCAACGCTTTGGCCGACGCCATATCTGCCGCTCCCTACGCCGCGGCCCATCACTATCTGATCCAGCCGGTTGAATCGGACGGCAGCGTTACGATCGACTTGTCATCCATTCCGGCTGAGAATAAATATATTATCGGCGGACGGGCGATGGTCCGGGATCAAGCCGGTTTCACCCGTATAGCCGGAATCGATCGCTATGACACCAATTGGCTGTTGCGCCAAAGGCTTAACTTTTCAGAGGATGTTGTCTATGCCGCCAGCGGTCAAACTCTCGTCGATGCTCTGACGGGCTCGGTTCTTGCTGCCCAGACCCAATCACCCATCGTGCTCATGCCGGCGGCGGCCTAGTCGATACGAAATTCGGCGAGATCAACGAGAACACAAAGTTGCGTGCCTTCGGCGGCAAGCGGGAGTAGTACTATGAAATCCGGCCTTTGAAATGATTGCATAAGTCGGAAAGGTTTTGCTCCCCGTGGTATTAAAAGTCAGCCGCAGAACCGTTTTATTGGTAATAGCCATCCCTTCACCTCCTTTGCCACCGATGAGCCTGGAAATTACTCATCGATTAAATCAAAATTCTTTCTGAGGATAGTCTGGATGACCAGACGCTCGCTCAGGCCGGTATATCGTTATTTTCCCGGATCTGCCGGGCCTGATCTGTCGGGGGGAGACCCTGGGGACACCCTTTACCAGATTGGCAAGCGCTTGCCAATCTGAGCTACGCTTAGGGGATCATTAGGGCTTAGCAGGTTATCTGTCCCGCCCCACAAACAAGGTCTATAGCGGCAGGTATTGTGCTGATACTTTGCGGAGATATGCGGGGACAGGGTTGAACAGCTTCTTTAATGAGCTGATCACTCAAAGCGGACTGACTAATATCAGTATATCCGACCACCCCGGGTATACATACGCCAGTGACATCGTAGAAAACGTCATTAATATACTGGATGGAGACATGCTCCAAGTTGGCGAATTCAGCTTCCAGTGTATCGAAACTTCAGGTCATGCACCGGATCATTTTTGCCTTTATGATCCGGAACGAAAAATCCTCTTCTTCGGTGATCATATTTTGGGAAAGATCACTCCCAATAATACGATTTGGGCGCCGCCTGCAACCATTACCAGAGATTACCTCGGCGAATATCTGAAAAGTCTCGATAAAGTTTCCGGTCTTGATCTAGAGGTAGTTTTTCCCGGGCATCGTTATGTCCTTGAGGATGGATATACAAGGATAGAAGAACTTAAATCTCATCATCAGCGGCTGCTGGAAAGCATCTTAACGATATTGGGTAACGGGAGCTTGTCGGGTGCCCAGGTAGCCGGCCAAATGCAATGGGATTTATCTATTAAGTCCTGGGAGGATTTCCCGCCGGCCCAAAAGATATTTGCGACTGGGGAAGCTCTGGCCACCGATCCTCAGGAACTTCTGGCCCAAAAACGGGCAAGCGGCGGAGAAAAGGAGATCTCATGGAAATTGGTTGATACTAGTCTTGCGACCCATACCAAAGATAGATTAGATAACGTTGCTATCGAAATTGACTATTTTGCTTCCGAATACGTACAGTATAAAACCCGCATAGAACAATACTATATCGGAGAGGAACAACAGGCGGAACTGGCTAATCAGGAGAGCCTGTTTGCCACCCGTGTCGGCGAAGCCGCTGCCAACTTTGCCAAAGGGGTCGGGAACTTTTTGGCAGCAAACGGAGTGGCCGGCGAGCATGATGCTTTGCGCAACAGTTTTTTAGATATCTATGAACAGCGCAAGGCGGACTACCTGAATTTTATTGCGGAAAACGATGACTATGCCCATGTCAAGGGGACAGTGGATGAATGGCTGCTGACGGCAAACGACTTTATGGGCGAACAACTTCGCTACGCTTATATTTCCCAGCACCCGGAAATGAACCTAACGAGCCAGTATGGTTATAGCGTTGATGATTTGAATTTACAAGGCCTACTCCTTCACCGGAAGAAAACCTGCAGTTGAATGTTTTTTGCAAGACCTTATTACAAAAAGTTGCAAGTTAAAAATGGAGAATCTTGCATCTGGAATTTCCCTAACATTGCAACCCGGGTTTTCGTCTCTTTTAGACACGGAAACCGTGAATTGCAGGCATTTCTTGGATAATAGTAAGGGGCTATTGCTTCCTTACTGTGATCACTAGTTTCCCAGCATAGTAATAGTCAATATCTCTTTTGATTTGGGTATAAAGGTCTTGTTCACTGTATTCGTAAGGGAACGGTTCCTATAAAAGAACTTGGTATGCATACTTGCTTCGCGTTATTAAATTGGTTGACTCAAATAAAGCGTTACCTTATTCGGACCGCCTTTTTTTTAGTAATATTCTTATATTAAACAAAAGATGAGATGTTTTAGGAATGAGTTAACAAATTAAGTCACCTAAAGGGATTTTAAATGAAAATATATGAGTTCGCACTCGTCGCTATTTTGATATGCATTTTTGTAGCCTAATCTAAGACGTTTAGATGATTTTTAGGAGGATTTGATATGAGGAGATTGTCAATTAACCTTTTGATCTTATTAACTATATTGATTGCCTTAGGATGTAGCAATATGTCATCTTCAAACCAAAGTATTACGATCAAAGAACTAGTCGAAAAAAACAAACTCATCAATGAGGGATATTACGAATTTAAAAAAACTTTAGTAACGCCGGTAAAGGTAAAAACCGATATCACTTACATCTATAGGGTTTGGTTTAAAAACAAACAAGTAAGAATCGAAACTGAGATATTAGAACAAGGTTCACCTATAAGTGTTTCGGGGCAGATTTATTCAGAAGAGCAAGGACTTATCGATGAATATCATAAAGTTATAAAAGAATCAAGCTATCACAATATAGGAATAGTGGGTAAAAACGAACCGGTAAATATAAGAGAGCTTACTTTCTTAAAGTATATCGATGATTTAGACCTAGGGAATATAAAAAATAATAGTTTTGAAAAAGTAAATGGTGAAGAATGCGCTGTAGTGGAGCCTAGATCCAATGGGGTAATGAAAATATGGATTAGTTCTCGAACGGGTGCCCCAACGCAGATACAATATGATAATGGCGAATTTGTTTACTATGAAAAAGTAAAAGTTGGAAAAGGCTCAGTCAATGACGAGGACTTACGTACACCAGAACAGTAAGTTGGAAATTAAGTTTTATAATCGAGGATCTATTGAAAAAAACGGCTGAAAGCTTGCATAAATGTGGAATTCGTAGTATACTTGTTCTGCATTTTGATCTCCTTATAATTTGAGATTTGGGCGAGGACTACCCTATCTCTTATTATAAGGATTTTTTACGCTTTTACAGGGATAAATAGGAATAACACTTTATTTTAACCCGATTTGCTTAAATTTAGCTGAATTTAGGCTTTGTCATTTTTATTGTAGCTTTATGCAACGCTATTGACTTGGAGGAACATTATATGCAAATAATAAATGTAACTCAGCAGTTAATCAGAGCAGTACCGACAAATATTCGTTCTGAAAATAGTATTTTGTTAGTAGAGACTGACAATGCTTACAATTACGTTGGTTTATTCGAATATAATTTTAATACTAATGAAACAATAAAGTTTAAGTTTGAAAAAAGGCCGCAGATTATCACATATACAACGGTGAAAAGAACAATCTATTATGCTTATGTGGAAAATAATTGCATGAAAATCAATAAAGTAAATTGTAAAGATTGGACGGAAGATAGTATTACGGAAATTTCGTGCGATAATAACGATGGCTCTTCCGGTGTATTAAATTCGCGAATGATTGGTTTAAGTGAAAGGTATGCTCTTTTAGCTATTCCTTATAATGATTTGAAATACGGCAGGCCTTTTTTTGAAGGAATTTATCTGATAGATGCTATCGAAAAGCAAAGCTATAGAATACAAGATAAGATTGGTGAAAAGGATACATTATTAAGATTGGATGATGCTTGGATTGTTAACGATGGGAAGCATTTAATATTAAAAACGGGAAGAATAAGCTGGCAGGAAAAAAGAAGGATATGGGAAAAATATGTCCAAAGGGGAACCGCCAATAATTATTTTGATGAAATCGAAAATCTAGTCGCCATAGATGTTATTGAATTTGTGAAAAAGGTAATTAATGGTTTAAATTTTAATGATTCAATTATACAATCTACAGACCATAAAACATGCATAAGATTGCTTGAGAATAATGCTGATATGGCAGAAGATAAAAGCGGTAATATCATTTATATAGTAGAATCTTTTAATGATAGAACCACAGATTTTATTACTTATAATCTTAATAATGGAAAAGTTTCCCGAAAACAATTAGATTATCTTTATAAAGATATAAAATATTATAATGGGACGTTTTATTCAATAACCGATGAAATGCCCTATAACGAGGTGATTGATATTTTTACCAATACCAAAGTCTATAGTTTTAAAGGCCAAGATTTAAAGTACTTTAGTAATGAAATAGCGGTAATATCCAAGCCTAACAGAGAATTACATATGGATGAAATACTTATTTCTAATTTAGTCAATTGTAATGAATATATAGTTTATACCAACCACTCATTATATTTTTCTAAACAAGATTTATTTTTGCTATATTAATTTGTAGGGATAATAATAAATAAGGTTTGTTTTAATAAGCATCATAAGACCGGGAATTGCTTTAAAGCATATTCCCGGTCAATTTTTTCGGAAAGACTATCTTCATAAAACGGCTATAGTCAATCAAGCATTGACAGGGAGTACAATATTCTGTAAATTCTGGATATGGCATATATGATTTTGACAACATGGATAGCAACGTAAGGAGGTAAAAAGCATTGATAGATATTGATAAACATGAAGATATTATCACTATTCACGGTGTCTGCAGCGGTCTTGGTGCTAAGATGGATGTCTATATTTACTTAGTGGATGGGCTGCTCTTTGATACAGGACCATCTTCTTTGCAAAAAGATACTGCGGAATTCTATAGTCGGCAGAACATTAAGCAAGTCGCTCTTACCCATGTTCATGAAGACCATTCCGGCATGGCTCACTGGTTGCAAAGGAATAAACAAGTACCCATCTTTCTGCATCCGGAGGCCATTAAGACTGCGGAACAAAGGGGGAAATATCGGCTCTATCGCCGTCTCATCTGGGGGAATCGAGAACCTTTTTACCCCCAACCAATGCCGAAGGTGATTTCAACGGGGCGGTACACCTTTGAGGCCCTTGAAGCACCTGGCCATACGGAGTTTCACCATGTTTTCCATGAGAAGGAGCAGGGCTGGCTCGTTACGGGAGATTTGTATGTGGGGCGGAGAGTGCTCTTAGCCCTTAATGAAGAAAATATGCAGCAGATGATCGCCACCCTGGAAAAAGTACTGCTGCTTGACTTTGATACGGTGCTCTGTTCCCATGCCGGGGTTGTTTCCAAGGGTAAGGAAAAAATGAGACAAAAGCTGGATTTTCTTACGGAACTGCGGGATAGGGTGAAAGAATTAAGGGCCCAAGGACTTACCGATGGGGAGATTGATAAAATAATATACCCCAAAAAACGGGCTATCAAAACCCTCTCCGGAGGGGAATGGTCATCTTATAACATTATTCATACTATTTAAGAACGAGCTGATAAGTATAAGTCCCCGCCGATTTTTCATAGATTAAGGAACAGATAATCCCCTTGCAAGAATGTACGTTCTGTTATATTCTTATAAGGGAGGGGACGGACATGGAGCTATTTGATAAACTAACTATTCTAACTGACTCGGCAAAATATGATGTGGCTTGTACTTCCAGTGGAGTAGAGCGTAAGGGCAGTTCAGGCAGCATTGGACATGCAGTCGCTGCTGGAATCTGCCATAGCTTTGCCGCAGATGGACGGTGTATAACTCTTCTCAAAGTATTGCTGACCAATATCTGTGTCTATGATTGTAAATATTGCATTAATCGCAGTTCTAATGATATTCCCAGAGCTGCCTTTACTCCTCAGGAGCTTGCCGAACTGACGATTAATTTTTACCGGCGCAATTACATTGAAGGGTTGTTTTTAAGTTCCGCAGTTATTAAAAATCCTAATTATACTTCGGAATTATTGCTTCGAACCTTGGCGCTTTTACGTCAGGAGTACCGATTTGCCGGATATATTCATGTTAAGGCTATTCCCGGTACGGATAATGAGCTTTTAGCACAACTGGGGTATTTGGCAGACAGGGTTAGTGTTAACATTGAGCTTCCATCGCAGGAGAGCCTAAGTCTTTTGGCTCCGGATAAGAGTAAGGAAGCTATTCTCCGGCCTATGGGTCTTATTAAAGGAAAAATAGCGGAGAATACTACGGATCTGGTCAAATACCGCCATGCACCGAAATTTGCCCCGGCCGGTCAAAGCACCCAGCTCATTGTCGGTGCCACGCCGGATACTGACTATAAGATATTGACTTTGACAGAAGGGCTGTATAAGAAGTATCAGCTTAAGCGGGTCTTTTTCTCCGCTTACATACCGGTTGCCGAACATAGTTTATTGCCGGCAGTATCGATAAAACCTCCGCTGATGAGGGAGCATCGTCTTTATCAAGCGGATTGGCTTTTGCGGTTCTATGGTTTTGAAGCCCGGGAGTTATTGGATGAAGATCATCAGAATTTTAATCTGCAGGTTGATCCTAAGTGCAACTGGGCCCTTAATCATCTGGACCAGTTTCCCCTCGAGATCAACAAAGCACCTTATGAAATGCTCCTGCGGGTACCGGGAATCGGCGTAACCAGTGCCCGCCGGATTTTGCGGGCACGAAAAATAGCTCCGCTTGATTTTGCGGGATTGAAAAAGTTGGGCGTTGTGCTTAAGCGTGCTCAGTATTTTATTCTCTGCAAAGGAAAAACTCTGGAGGGGCTAAAGGTAACTCCTCATAATGTGATGCAAGCCCTGATGTCCGAGCGGGTCATCGCCGGCCTTCCCTCCCGGGCTCCCCAGCAACTGGCCTTATTTGAGGAGCCGCCGATTTCCCGAGAGGATGTGATTCAGTGTTTGACGGGACAACTTTAGTTTACAAATACGATGGGAGTTTTGAAGGATTCCTATGCTGTGTCTTCGCCAGCTATGAACAAAAGGAAATCCCTCACGATATTCTCCCGCCGGAAGGTCAGTCCGGTCTCTTTGATACCCCTAAATATATTGAGACAGATCACCAAAAGGCTCAGCGGGTATACGAATCCATCCCCATCAAGATATCACTGGAGGCACAAGAATTGGTGAAACTCGGTTTTTTAACCCGCGTCCCTCATAAAGAACGGCTGGTTTTCAATTTTCTAAGGCTGGGGTACAGGGTGGGTGGAAAGGTCATGGGGATGTTAACCGATGATAATGTTAATGCATTGCAAAAAGCCGTCCAGAACTTAACTTTTGAAAGCCACCGCTATAAAGGATTTGTCCGGTTTTCGATTTATAACGAGGCTTTGGTCGCCATGATTGAACCACAAAATTTTGTTTTGCCTCTATTAGCCGCTCACTTCTCCAGCCGTTACCCCAATGAAGTCTTTATGATTTTTGATAAGACTCACAAGGCGGCGCTTGTTCATCAAGGAGGCAGAGTGGAAATAGTGGATGTTGAAGATTGGGAATTGCCGGAGCCTGAGGAAAAAGAAATAGAATATCGCCGCCTCTGGCAGCAGTTCTACAAGACTATTGCCATTGAAAACAGGGATAACCCCCGCTGCCGCATGAACTTCATGCCTAAACGCTTTTGGAAGCATTTAACGGAATTTTATCCTGAGCAGAAAGTTAAGGCTGAGGAAGCTGAAGGAGATAAGTCCCAAGGAGAGAAATCCATCAATGTGATGAGGGCAATGCTTCCTGGGAGCAGTGGCTAAAAACCTGTTCACGGTTTATTTTATTGCATCTATATAGAATCTAGCGATACTGAAAAATTCCAGCTAGATCCTCCTGAATAGCTTGCACTACCACATATGATGTGCTATAGTATAAAGAAGAGAAATTCTATCGCAGCCGAAGAGGAGTGGGTCTTGAACCCACTCTTTCCTTTGTTTTGTATAACTGGTTGTAACCCTCGCAACACTAAGGATAGTTGTTATTAAAAATAATAGGAGGATGGCTATGGGAAAGTCCGTCTTAGAACAGGTTGAAGAACTGATTGCCCCGGTAATATCCGACCAAGGTCTTGAATTAGTTGATATTGAATATGTCAAGGAAGGTGCTCAGTGGTATCTCCGTATTTTTATCGATAAAGAGGGCGGAGTCGATATTGATGATTGTGCGGATACAAGCCGTTTAGTAAGCGAGGTTCTAGATAAGCGCGATCCCATTAGTTTAGCCTATATACTTGAAGTATCTTCACCTGGATTAGAGCGCCCGTTGAAGAAGGACGAGGATTATGAACGTTTTAAAGGCAAATTGGTGCGGGTGCTCACCAAAGAAGTTTATCAAGGATATAAAGAGTTTACGGGTTATTTAGTAGGGCTAATTGATAATGAGATAGTCTTGGAATATGAAAAGGATAAAATAGCTATCCCGAAATCACTAGTAGATAAGGCAAATTTGGCTTTTGAATTTTAATTTGAATATAAAGATTCAGCTTTTAGGGCAAGAACGTTTCAAGCTAATATAAGGGGGAAGAATTAAAAATGAATATGGATTTCATTGAGGCCCTCCATGAATTAGAGAAGGAGAGAGGGATCTCGGCGGATATTCTGTTTGAAGCCATTGAAGCGGCACTAATATCTGCTTATAAGAAAAATTTTGCTTCATTACAGAATGTCCGGGTACATATTGACCGGATGACCGGCGAATTTAAAGTGTTTGCCCGGAAAAATGTTGTTGAGGATGTTGAAGATCCTCGGACTCAAGTAAGTTTAGTCGAAGCGCAAAAGATCGATCCTAATTATACAATTGAAGATATTGTTGAATACGAAGTCACTCCCCGGGAATTTGGACGGATTGCTGCTCAAACGGCCAAGCAAGTGGTGGTGCAAAGAATCCGCGAAGCTGAGCGGGGAATGATTTATGACGAATATATTAACCGCGAAGGGGATATCGTCACCGGCGTAGTCCAACGTTATGACCAGAAAAATGTTATTGTGGACTTAGGCAAGGTAGAAGCAATTCTTACAGCTCAAGAGCAAATTCCCGGTGAGACCTATCAACCCTTTGAACGAATTAAAACCTATGTGGTTGAAGTTAAGAAAACTACCAAAGGACCTCAGGTGATGCTTTCTCGTACTCACCCCGGCTTAATTAAGCGGTTATTTGAATTGGAAGTGCCGGAAATCCATGACGGTTTGGTTGAGATTAAGGGAGTTTCCCGGGAGGCGGGAGCACGCTCTAAAATTGCCGTATATTCCAGAGATCCTAATGTAGATCCCGTTGGGGCTTGTGTAGGACCAAAAGGCAGCCGTGTGCAAACTATCGTCACTGAATTGAAGGGGGAAAAAATCGACATTGTCAATTACTCCACAGATCCGGAGGAATTTGTGGCAAATGCTCTTTCTCCTGCCAAGGTAGTTGGAGTTTATCCTAAACCTAATGAGAAAGTAGCTCTCGTAGTTGTTCCCGATTATCAGCTCTCACTGGCAATTGGCAAGGAAGGTCAAAATGCTCGTTTAGCTGCCAAGCTTACAAACTGGAAGATTGACATAAAGAGCGAAACCCAAGCCATAACGCAAAATCTCATCCCCGAGCAGACAGAGGATCAGGGAGACCTGCAAGAGTATGATGAATTCGCCGATTATGCCGAGTATGAAGATTATGAGGACTATGAAGAATATAATGAATACGATGAGAATGCTGAATACGATGAGAACGCTGAATATGATGAGTACGATGATACCTACGAAGATGAACTGACCTATGAAGAAGGCTCGGATTATGAGGACTACCCAGCGTATGAGGATGAAAATCTTCAATATGATGATAATGAAGGCCATGCATTGCCTGAGCTAGAAGGTAATGGGGAGTCTGAAGAAGGCAAATTTGAGGAAGATTATAGCTATAGCGATCAAACCGGTAAGGAAGAAAAACTTACTGAACGAGATCGGTCTATGATGAAATATTTTGAGGCCGATGAGAAGGGCAGCCGCAAGGAGAAGAAAAAGAAAACTAAAGGTAAAAGGTAGGTGAATGTTATGAAGACACGTAAAATTCCGCTGAGAATGTGTTTAGGTTGTCAAGAAATGAAACCCAAAAAGGAGCTCATCCGTGTTGTTCGCACACCCGAAGGGATAGTTGAACTTGATGCAACCGGTAAACGGAATGGTCGTGGAGCATACATTTGCCCTCAATTGGAGTGTTTCAGAGCGGCTGTAAAAGGAAAAAGGTTTCAAAAAGCCCTCGAGGTTGAGATGGCTCCTCAAGTGATTGAGGATTTAGAAAGGAAGTTGAGTAGAGAGTGCTAGAACGGATCTACTCACTCTTAGGACTTGCTAGAAGAGCGGGGAAAATTACCTCCGGAGAGTCCCAAGTTGAGGCGATGTTGAAGAAAGACAAGGGAAGCCTGCTTATCTTGGCGGAAGATGCTCCGGGAACCCATAAAAAGTATCAGAAATGGGCGGAAGATCTACATTTGCCTGTTTTGATTATAGGGACTAAAGAGGACTTAGGAATTGCTATTGGTCTTTCGCCGAGATCTACAGTTCTGGTTATGGACGAAGGCTTTTCTAAGGCCATATTAAAGTTAAGGAGTTGACGCCTGGAAAGATTTTGTGCGCTGAATATGTGGGGGTGGTATTTTGAGTATACGAGTTCATGAATTAGCAAAAGAACTAAATTTAAGTAGTAAAGAAGTGATGAATCGTCTGGAAAGCATGGGTATAGATGTAAAAAACCATTTGAGTGCTGTCGAAGATACAGATGCCAATCGTCTTCGGGCACAAAATAGTAAGCCGCAAGGAAAAGGGCAAGGTGCGGATGTCAAAAAGCCTGCACCGGTCCAAGAGAATAAAAACTTAGCTCAAGGTTCCGAAAGTAATCACGGTAATTCCCAGGCTTCACAGGCAGGTAGTCCAAGAGCAGCTGGAGAGGGCCGTCCGCAAGGTCCCAGACCGGATCGACCACAAGGCCCGCGGCCGGGGGGAATGGAAGGCCGTCCACAAGGTCCCAGACCGGATCGACCGCAAGGTCCGCGGCCAGGAATGGAAGGCCGTCCGCAAGGTCCCAGACCGGATCGACCGCAAGGCCCGCGGCCGGGGGGAATGGAAGGCCGTCCACAAGGCCCCAGACCGGATCGTCCGCAAGGCCCGCGGCCAGGAATGGAAGGCCGCCCACAAGGTCCCAGACCGGATCGTCCTCAGGGTCAACGTCCGGGTCAAAGACCACCTTCTGCCCCCAGCGCACCTGCTGTAGAACAACCGCCAAAGCGTCAGGTTGTCGATAAAAAGAAAACTCAAGACCGATTTGTTGAGCGGAAAAAAGATCTTGAAAAGGAAATACGTACTCCACGGAATAATAAGCGTAATCAGAAAACGGCTGTTCGTGAAGTTCGCGATACTGCGCCAAAGCATATTGTCATCCCGGAGTCGATCACCGTTCAAGAGTTAGCTTCACGGATGAGTCGAAAATCCGGGGAAGTTATTAAGAAACTTATGGATTTAGGGGTAATGGCCACCATCAATCAAGAGATTGATTCGGAAACTGCAACTATTATTGCTGCAGAAATGGGAGTTACCGTAGAAGTCAAGGTAGAAAAACCAATCACCCTTATCGAAGAAATCGAGGATGATCCGGCAGATCTGAGCCCTCGTCCACCGGTAGTCACGGTTATGGGTCACGTTGACCATGGTAAAACCTCGCTTCTTGATGCTATTCGTACTACGAATGTTACCGCATCGGAGGCAGGTGGGATTACTCAGCATATCGGTGCTTACCAAGTTGAAATTAAAGGGCAAAAAATTACCTTTCTTGACACACCGGGTCACGAAGCTTTTACAGCTATGCGTGCTCGTGGGGCGCAAGTAACGGATATTGCTATTTTAGTAGTAGCTGCCGATGACGGGGTCATGCCACAAACTGTTGAGGCCATTAACCATGCCAAAGCAGCGGATGTTCCGATCATTGTTGCGATTAATAAAATTGATAAAGAAGCCGCGACCCCTGACCGAGTCAAACAGGAGTTAACGGAATATGGATTAGTAGTAGAGGAATGGGGCGGTGATACCATCGCTGTACCGGTCTCTGCCAAAGCACGTATAAATATTGAACAGATTCTGGAAATGATTCTCCTCGTAGCTGAGATCAAAGAGCTTAAAGCTAACTCCAACCGGATTGCTACCGGTACAGTTATCGAAGCAGAATTAGACAAAGGGAAGGGACCTGTAGCAACTGTGCTCGTTTCCAAAGGTACCCTGAATGTTGGCGATATAATCCTTGCCGGTTCTGCCTTTGGACGTATTCGAGCGATGGTCGATGACAAAGGACGTCGCGTCAAAAAAGCCGGTCCTTCGATGCCGGTGGAAGTTCAAGGGCTCAACGAAGTTCCTGTTGCCGGTCAGGTTTTCAATGTAGTAGAAGATGAAAAGCATGCTCGTCAGGTTGCGGAGGCGCGCGCTACCGAACGTAAGGCCGAAGAGGCAAGGCAGACTTCTAAAGTAAGTTTGGAAGACCTCTTTGATCGGATCAAAGAAGGGGAAGTCAAAGAACTCAATTTGATCATTAAAGCTGATGTTCAAGGCTCCATTGAGGCTCTGAAGCAATCTCTGCTTCGTCTGTCAACCAGCGAGGTCCGGGTTAATCCTATTCACGGAGGAGTAGGGGCAATCACAGAAACGGACGTTATGCTTGCCGCAGCTTCCAATGCCATTATCATTGGCTTTAACGTCCGCCCCGATGCCAATACCAAATCAACAGCTGAATTGCAAGGCGTTGACATTCGTCTCTATCGCGTAATCTATGACGCCATTGAAGATGTTAAGGCGGCTATGACAGGAATGCTGGATCCGGACTTTAAAGAAGTTACCCAAGGGCGGGCTGAAGTTCGTCAAGTCTTTAAGGTACCCAAAATCGGGACTATTGGCGGTTCATACGTCCTCGATGGAAAAATTACCAGACATTCGAAAGTCCGCGTTATCCGTGACGGCATAGTCATTCATGAAGGGGAATTGGAGTCATTGAAGCGATTTAAGGATGACGCCAAGGAAGTTATGGAAGGCTATGAATGCGGAATTGGAGTTGCTAATTTTAACGACATTAAAGAGGGAGACATCATCGAGGCCTTCATCATGGAAGAAGTTCAACGTCAATTATAATAACCTCTTTTGGGGGGAGACCACATGGCTAAACACCGTTCGAATCGACTTGCTGAAACCTTAAAACACGAAATTTCCCAGCTGATACGGGAAGAATTGAAAGACCCGCGGATTGGCTTTGTTACTGTTACCAGCGTGGAAGTCTCAGATGATCTGGGAAGTGCCAAGGTATATGTAAGTGTCCTTGGTGACGATCAGGCGGCAAAGGACTCCATTGAGGGTCTGAAGCGGGCTGCAGGCTTTATACGCAGTGAGATTGGCAAGAGGGTACGCTTGCGGTACGCTCCGGAAATCATTTTCAAGTATGATACTTCCATTGAGCATGGTGCCCACATAGCCCAACTGCTGCGGGGAGTCAAACACGAGGAATCAAAAAACGAGGATGAATCCAATGAATAATAGTGTTGCAACCCAAATGGCTGAGGAATTAAGAAAAGCGCCTAAAGTGGCGCTTTTCTCCCATGTTTCACCGGATGGAGATTGTATCGGCTCCATGCTGGGAATAGGATTAGCCTTGGAATCATTAGGGAAAGAAGTCTATATGTATAATCCCGACCCGATTCCTCAAAATTTGCGATTCTTACCTGGGGTAGAAAAAATAAACTCGCAGTTACCCAGTCCTCTGCCCAGCATCCTTCTATTCGTGGACAGTGCGGACTTACAGCGGGTTAAATTAAAAAGGGAAGATATTCCTGTGGATTCCATGGTGCTTAATCTTGACCACCATATCTCAAATCTGGGTTTTGGTAATATCAATTGGGTTGATAGCAAGGCCAGTGCCAGCGGTGAAATCGCCTATGCATTGATTCGCGAGCTCAATGTTAGGTTAACGGAGGATATCGCTACTAACATTTATACGGCAATCCTTACTGATACAGGATCTTTTAAATATGCCAATACCACAGCCGAGACCCATCAGATTGCCGGGGAACTAATTGAGGCCGGAGTTAACATTGGTGCCGTCCATCATTATGTATATGATCAGACCCCTCTAGTCAAGCTGGAACTATTGCGCCGTTCCCTGAACCGATTGCAGATTTTTGCCGGAGGGCAGTTGGCGATGATGACTTTGCACCAACAGGATTTTCGGGAGACCGGTGCCGATGAAAGCTTGAGTGATGGGCTTATTGACCATGCCCGGACTATTGAAGGGGTCGAAGTGGCTGCGTTGCTAAAAGAAGCCAATAACGGAGCTATTCGCGTAAGTCTTCGCTCTAATTGTTGGTTTGACGTCAATAGGATTGCAGACCGGTTTGGTGGCGGAGGTCATAAACGGGCTGCCGGGTGTACCTTGGCGGTACCTTTGGCTGAAGCCCAAAAACTTCTTTTACAGACAATTGAGGAGGAACTAAAGCTTGGACGGAGTCATTAACGTACTCAAACCTATGGGGATGACTTCCTCTGATGTTGTGGTTCGCTTAAGAAAGATACTGAACACTCGTAAAATTGGCCATACAGGCACTCTTGATCCCGATGTTACCGGCGTCTTGCCCATTTGTGTAGGTAAGGCGACCAGGTTAGCGGAGTATCTTACCAATCAGGGTAAATCCTATCGCGGAGAGATTACCTTCGGGATCATTACCGATACCCAGGATGCCTCAGGAGAAATAATCGATAAGCAGCCGGTCAATTTAAGCTTGGAAGATTTGGAAAAGGTTATACCGAATTTTCTTGGCTTAATCCGGCAGATACCACCCATGTTTTCGGCGGTAAGGCATCAAGGCAAACACCTCTATGAGCTTGCCCGCCAAGGTGTGGAGGTGGAAAGAAAGCCTAGAGAAATCAGTATCGATAGCTTTAGGCTGATTGAATGGATTCCTGGAGAATTTCCCAAAGCTAGGTTTGAAGTTGATTGCTCAAAAGGCACCTATGTGCGCACTCTTTGTCATGATATCGGTCTAGCTTTGGGGTGTGGAGCCCATATGTCGGATCTTGTCCGTCTGCGTTCGGGCCCCTTCAGGATTGAGGAAAGCATTTCAGTTGAGGCAATTCAAGAGCGGATTAGTAAAGGAGATTATGCCTTTTTGATTCCTATGGAAAAGGCATTGGATATACCGCAGGTTAACTTGCCTTCCCAGCGGGCAGTGGCTTTTCGTAATGGGCTTTCTACAGCCAAAAGCCAGGTTAAGGGCGGAGGTACTTTTGCTGAGGGGACAGAAGTTCAAGTTTTCAGTGAAGGAAACTTTTTAGGTATAGGTATTTGGAGAGAGCAGACCCTCTGTCCGCACAAGGTTTTCTAAGTGGATTGGTTAGGTGGGGATATCATGCAAATCATTCGTGAATTACCGTCAAGTTCTATGAATCAGTGTGTGCTGGCTTTAGGGAATTTTGATGGGGTACATTTGGGGCATCAGCGGCTGCTAAAAAGTGGTTTAGAATACGCTACTCAAAAAGGAGTTGATCTGGCGGTCCTGCTTTTTGAGCCTCATCCACTAAAACTGCTATTTCCAGAGCGGGTTATCGGTTTTTTAACAACTCAAAAAGAACAAATCAGGTTGTTCTCGGAGATCGGTGTGGATCGCGTCTATTTAGTGAATTTCACTAAGGAGATGGCAAGTACCCCACCGGAAGAGTTTGTTAGGAATATCTTATTAAAGCTTGGGGTTGTCCATATCGTTGTTGGCTTTAACTATTCCTTTGGAGCTCTGGGTAAAGGAACACCGGAAGATTTGCAGCGTTTTGGTCAAGAGTATGGCTTTGGCGTCAGCGTGCTTCAGCCGCAGACCCTTGATGGCAAAGTAATCTCCTCTACAGCTGTGCGTAAGTCCTTATTTAATGGTGATGTAGCCCAAGCCAAGAAGTTATTAGGGCGGGCTCACCGCCTTTGTGGGCGGGTGATAGAAGGGGAAAAACGGGGTCGCCGGTTAGGTTGTCCTACTGCTAATTTGCAGGTTTCCGAGGGCTTGTTGATTCCTAAACGGGGTGTATATGCCGTATGGGCGCAGATCGATGGGCGGTTGGTCCAAGGTATGATGAATATAGGAATGAAGCCTACTTTTCATGAAGAATATCAACTAACAGTGGAGATTCACTTTTTTGACTTTTGCGGTGATCTGTATGGCAGCGAATTAGCTATTTATTGCGAAGAGAAAATCCGGGATGAACGGAAATTTGCCGACCTCGAAGAGTTAAAAAGGCAGCTGGAAATGGACGCCCTAAAGGCCAAAAGGATTCTACAAGGAATTTTTCGGGACCAGGACCAGGCAGTTAGTGCCACTTAAATGTGAAACGAAAAGGCTCACATAAAAAGTAAAAATAAAAGTAAAGGTCGAACCTTTACAAATCCTTTTTTTTCTTGTACAATACTTGAGAACCTAGAACCGCTCGCTCGGGCTTACGTTCTCCGGCGTAATTCTGGGCAGCAGGCGATTAAAATTAATTGGAGGTAAGTTAATCATGATGACACCAGAAAAGAAAAAAGAAATCATTGCGAAATTCCAACAACACGAAGGAGATACGGGTTCTCCGGAAGTACAAATTGCTTTACTAAGCGAGCGCATTGCTTATTTGACTGAGCACTTCAAAACTCATAAGAAAGACCATCATTCCCGTCGTGGACTTTTGAAGATGGTTGGACAACGTCGTGCGATGCTCAATTATTTAAAAGAATTGGACGTTAATCGTTATCGTAAAATCATTTCCGAACTAGGTCTACGTCGCTAATCCGCTAAAACAATTAAGAATATGGAGAAGGAAGAGAGGCAGTTTTTCTGCTTCTCTTTTTGCATAATCAGTTTTTTTAACTAAAATGCAGGAAATAATAACAATGTGTCGAAGATCAAACAGGTTAAGAAGGAAAAAAGTTAGAGATATTTAAGGAGGTTCCATTGTGCAACAGGAAGTATTTGAACGTTCGATCCAGGTCGGCGGCCGAACAATGACCTTCCAAACGGGGAAAATTGGCAAACAAGCTGGTGGTGCTATTTTCTGTCGGTATGGAGATACAGTTGTTTCAGCCTTTGCTACCGGGAGTGCTCAGCCTAGGGAAGGTATTGATTTCTTCCCCTTGACGGTCGAATTTGAAGAAAGACTCTATGCTGTCGGTAAAATTCCCGGCGGATTTATTAAGCGCGAGGGACGCCCCAGTGAAAAAGCCATTTTGTCTGCACGTCTTATCGATCGCCCCATTCGCCCCCTATTTCCTGAAGGTTATCGAAATGATGTTCAAGTTGTAGCTCAAGTTATGTCTGTGGATCAGGATTGTGCCTCAGATATTACCGGAATTAATGCTGCCTCAGCAGCCTTGACCATTTCCAACGTCCCTTTTGAGGGACCGGTAGCCGCTGTTACAGTAGGGTTAATTGGCGATGAATTTATCATTAATCCCACAGTTGAACAGTCGGAAAGAAGTTTGCTCCACCTTACCGTGGCGGGAACCAAAGACGCCGTAATGATGGTTGAAGCAGGTGCTCAAGAAATCCCGGAAGCGCAAATGCTGGAAGCCATTATGTTCGGACACGAGGAAATCAAGCGCATTGCGGAGTTCATCGAGAGCTTCCGTGCCGAAGCTCTGGAAAGAAATCTGGCAAAACCCAAACAGGAAGTCGTAATGGTGCGGATTCCGGAAGAAATAGTGCAGGCTGTTAAAGAATTTGCTTATGCCAAACTGGATCAAGCGGTCCGCACTGAAGAAAAAAAGGCTCGGGAAGCGGCTATTAGTCAAGTAAAAGAAGAGGCTTTAGCTTACTTCGCCGAGCAATACCCTGATGATCTTAAAGCCATTGATAAGGTGCTGGAAGACTTCGTACATAAAATTGTGCGCCGCTTAATTACAGTGGAACATATTCGTCCGGATGGACGAGCCCTTGATGAGATTCGTCCCATTAGCGTGGAGGTAGGTATACTTCCCCGGACCCATGGCAGCGGCTTGTTTACAAGAGGACAGACCCAAGTTTTAAACGTAGCTACTCTAGGCGCTGTAGGAGATGAACAGATCTTAGATGGATTAGGTCTGGAAGAATCCAAGCGCTACATGCATCATTACAACTTCCCTCCCTATAGTGTAGGAGAAACCCGCCCGATGCGAGGACCAGGTCGCAGGGAAATAGGTCATGGCGCCTTAGCTGAACGTGCTCTTGTTCCGGTCATTCCCGACGAAACGGAATTCCCTTATACCATCCGTCTCGTCTCGGAAGTTTTGGAATCCAATGGGTCCAGTTCGATGGCTTCCGTCTGCGGTAGTACCCTTTCCTTAATGGATGCCGGGGTGCCCATCAAAGCTCCGGTGGCTGGGATTGCCATGGGCTTGATCAGCGAGGCCGCCCATATCGCCATTCTATCCGATATTCAAGGTCTTGAGGATCATGACGGAGATATGGACTTCAAAGTAGCCGGGACCAGTAAGGGTGTTACAGCCCTCCAAATGGATATAAAAATCAAAGGTGTGTCCAGGGAAATATTGGAAAAAGCCCTTATCCAAGCGAAAGCCGGTCGTATGTTTATTCTGGATAAGATGTTGGCAGTCATTGATAAACCACGCACCGAGCTATCTCCTTATGCTCCTAGAATAATCACTGCTAATATTCATCCCGACAAGATCAGGGAAGTCATCGGACCAGGAGGAAAGACCATTAAGAAGATTATCGATGAGACCGGTGTGAAAATCGATATTGAAGATGATGGTCGAGTCTTTATTTCTGCGGTAGACGGAGATGCCGGAGAAAAGGCCTTGAAGATCATTCAAGCTTTGACTCAGGAAGTAGAAGTAGGGCGGATCTATAACGGTCGTGTTACCCGAGTCATGGATTTTGGGGCGTTTGTGGAAGTTATTCCCGGGGTTCTCGGCTTAAGTGGGAAAGAAGGATTGGTTCATATCTCCCAACTAGCTCATAACAGGGTAGAAAAAGTGGAAGATGTAGTCAAGGTCGGAGATGAAATTCTTGTCAAAGCAACCGGTATTGATAAGCAAGGCCGCTTGAACCTCTCCCGTAAAGATGCTATCCCTAATCCCAATGCTAACGCTGCCAATAAAAAACCTAAAGAATAAAACTAGAAGAATATTTGAAACTTCTGCATTCGTCTCCCCTTGCATAAACCTTTATGGAAGGGGGTAGACGAATGTATGTTTTTAGGTTTTCCTTTAAGACCTTAAGGATTTTTGGACTAATAGCTATCTTAGCTCTTGCGTTGTTGGTAGAGCAAAAAGCTGTAGGGATTATCTCTGATCTTCCTGTACCCATTGATCAGATCAAGACCCAGGAAAAGGTCATGGCTTTGACCGTGAACGTGGATTGGGGTGGCGAACAGATTCCGGCTATGCTCGATATTTTTGACAAGCATAATGCTAAAGTAACTTTTTTTCTTACGGGGCGGTGGGCCAATAAGAATCCTGAATTAGTCCAAGAGATCCAAGCTCGAGGACATGCTATTGAAAATCACGGCTATTCCCATCCACATCCAGACCAAATTTCCATTGCCGCCAATCAGGAGGAAATTCTTAAGACTGAGGGTATCATCCAGGCGATCACCGGAGTTAAAACCAAATATTATGCACCACCATATGGTGAGCGGGGTGCATCAGGGCTTAAAGCCGCTGAAAAATGTGGATATAAAACCGTTCTTTGGACTTTAGATACTGTGGATTGGCGATCGGACAGTACACCTGAGATTATTACCAAGCGCATCGTAGACCCGCCTGTACGCTTTGGTATCAAGCCGAAGCGGGAGGGAGCAATTGTTTTAATGCACCCAAAAGAAAATACTGTAAAAGCTTTGCCGAATATCTTGGGTCAGCTAACTAATGAAGGTTTCCAGTTTCTCACATTAAATGAGCTGATAACATCTGAAGGAGTCGGAGATACTACCTCATAGATTAGATTGTGAGGTGGTTAAATGGTCGGAAAAAAAAGGACGCAAGCTTGGGTTTGCGTTTTTATTTCACTATTATTGAGTATAGGTATGATTTTGTGGGGAACTAACGGCATACCTGTTTATGCAGAAACTATAGAAAATAGTCAGGGCTTGGTGCCATCGAGCGCCCTTAATCTTAGTGCAGATGCCGCAGTTCTTATGGATGCAGCTACCGGTGATATACTTTATGGTAAAAACGCCCATAAGCAAAGGCCCCCTGCCAGTACCACAAAGATCATGACAGCTATTTTGGGTCTTGAACTGGGAAAACCGGATGAGCTGGTCGTAGTCAGTGAAAAAGCGGCAGCTGTTGGTGAAGCCACCATTCATCTAGACCCGGGAGAGAAAATTCTCCTCTACGAACTAATTACCGGGGCGATGGTTAAATCCGGAAACGATGCTTGTGTAGCCATTGCCGAACAAATTGCCGGTACGGAGGAAAAGTTTATACGTTTAATGAATCAAAAGGCTCTGCTGTTGGGTGCTAAGAATACGAATTTCCAGAACACCAATGGCCTACCGATTCGAAACCATTATTCAACAGCCTATGACCTGGCGCTAATGGCACGCTATGGGTTGCAGATACCGGCTTTTGCCTCCATTACCCGCTTAAAAGAGACCGAGATTCATTTTATAGAACCGGATTTTTTTATGAATCTCAAAAACACTAACAAATTATTGTGGAATTACCCATATACCGATGGAGTCAAGACCGGGACAACCGCTGCTGCCGGCAAGTGTTTAGTTGCGGCGGCTACCAAAAACGGCCGGCAACTTATTGCCGTTGTGCTTCACGCCTCTAATCGCTTTGGCGATGCTCAAAAGCTTTTGGAATGGGGGTTTAACAATACTGAAACTATAACCATCGCTCAGGCAGGAGATATTTTAGAGCTTCCTACCGAACGTGGTGAGTCAATAAGGGCTTTTTTTCAGCATCCTTGGTATGTTAGTGTCCTCAAGGAAGATATTGAGAAAATTGAGAAGAAAACCGTATGGACTAAAAATTCACTTCTTCCAATTGAAGCGGGAGAGGAAGTAGGAGTTTATGAAGTGTGGTTAGATGGAATTAAATTGAGCAGCACACCTTTGTACGCAGAAAGTCAGGTCAGGGTTAAAGGGAGATTTTCGAATCTCTTGGAGGGGAAGTGAAAGTTATGTATCAAAAAACCGTATTGCCCAACGGAGTTCGAATTATTACAGAGGAAATTGATTATGTTCGTTCTGTAGCTGTTGGACTATGGGTAGGTGCAGGCTCTCGTGACGAGAAGGAAGGCTATGAGGGCATTTCTCATTTTATTGAGCATATGTTTTTCAAAGGTACAAAAACCCGCTCTGCCCGGGATATAGCAGAATCTTTGGAGGCCGTGGGAGGGCAGCTTAATGCCTTCACGACTAAGGAGTACACCTGTTACTATGCCAAGGTCTTGGATGAAGATATAGATCTGGCTATGGATGTACTTAATGATATGTTCTTTGAATCTTTGTTTGACGAAAATGAAATTGAGAAGGAAAAAAGGGTTGTTATCGAAGAGATTAAAATGTACGAGGATTCACCGGATGAGCTCATCCATGATTTGTTTTCAGATCAGGTCTGGAATGACCACCCACTGGGGCGCCCAATTCTAGGGACTGAGGAAAGCATTAAGGGACTAAGTCGGGAAAAGATCTTAACTTATATGGATCATCATTATGCCCCTGATAATCTTGTTATTGCCGTAGCAGGTAAAATTAAGCATGAGGATGTTCTCAAGAAATTGGCTCCTCTTTATAGTGAATTTACTCGGGGAGGAAGAAGAGTTCTTGAAGGAACTCCTAATGGTCGGCAGATCAATAAAATGGTTCCCAAGGATACGGAGCAAATGCACATAATCCTTGGGGTCCCGGGGCTAGGGCAAGAGGATAAGGATCTCTATACCATGCACATAATTAATAATATTCTTGGTGGCGGGCTTAGTTCCCGTTTGTTCCAGGAGATTAGAGAGCAGCGAGGCATGGCCTATACGGTTTATTCTTATCATTCTACCTATGTTGATACAGGGTTGTTCGCTATCTACGCAGGTACCACCCCCTCCAATTCGGCAGAAGTGGTGGAATGCATACTGGCGGAGCTCTTAGATATTAAGAGAAAAGGTATTACCGAGGATGAGCTGATCCGGACAAAGTCTCAGATTAAGGGCGGACTTTACTTAGGGCTGGAATCTGCCAGTAGCAGAATGAGTCGTTTAGGAAAGACGGAATTGACTTACAATCGGGTAATCTCGCCTGAAGAAGTAGTGGAAAAGCTCGAAGGGGTCACTGTTGGGGATACACAACGAGTTGTGGATCGCTTGTGGAAGCGGGAAAATATCAGCCTCCTTATGTTAGGTCCGGAGGGGAATGAAGTGGACCTAGATGGGATTTTCGAAAAGATTGGCTGGACAGAAGAATAAAAAACAATGAGTTTTTTCTAGATTATGGCTGCGTTAAGATACTTCGCTGCGCTCAGTATGACATAGTGGAGTTGTCATCCTGAGCATAAGCGAAGGATCTTTTTTCGTGGTAGAAAGTAATTTCAGTAAGAAAAAGGGTGGGGGAAGAGTTTTGATTACGGTAAAAGTATCCAGCCTTCGGGGGGATAAGGTGTTTAATATACCGAAATACGCCACCCCGGGGGCAGCAGGTGTAGACTTACAGGCCTCATTAGCGAAGGATTTAGAGATCGCACCCGGCGAGATTGCAAAAATTCCGACGGGAATGGCGATCGAACTCCCTCACGCCGGTGTAGGAGCTTTTATCTTTGCCCGGAGTGGACTAGCTTCAAAGCATGGCTTGGCCTTGGCTAATGGTGTTGGTGTGATTGACTCGGATTATCGGGGGGAGATTCTGGTCGCGGTAATCAATCAAAGCAAGGAACCTTTTATCGTTAAAGATGGGGACCGCATTGCTCAGATGGTTTTTCTTCCGGTTTGTCTTGCTGAATTTCAATTAGTAGAGCAATTGGGGGAAACTTCTCGAGGAAGCGGTGGTTTTGGCTCCACCGGTGTTAGTAGAAGATAGAATGAAGTTCTAGGGCTTATCAACTTGTCATACATATCCCATAGAGGGGGTATGGCAATGAAAGTCTTAGGGCTTTTTTTATTAACGGTAGGGATCCTTACATCCTTGCGTTCAAGGCGTTATCTGCTCATGTGGCGAACAGAGACGAAATCCAGCCTGCTATCAGCTGCCATAACCCAGCTGGTTGGTACGGCAGGAGGAATATATCTCTCCCTCGAACTCTTATTTTCTTTTTTAAAACTTCCGGAGAACTGGTGGAATCCCTCCACTTTTCCTGTAGAACCGCTAGCAGTAATTTCGCTTGCTTTAGCCATTTTGCAGCCTTTTGCCATCCAAACATGGTTGAAAATTCGAAAATAGAGGAGGAATAAAGATGTTCCTTAGCGATTTAGCAGGCAAAGAAATCATAAATCTATATGATGGAGCAAAGTTGGGACTTGTAGGGGATGCTGATTTGGCCATTTCATCAAGCGGTGCTATCGAAGCTATTATTCTAACTTCGCGATCCGGCTTCTCCGGTTTTTGGGGCAATATGAATGAGAGGGATCGTGATGTTCTGGTTATACCCTGGGAAGCCATCAAGAAAGTAGGTTCAGAGGTTATTATTGTGGATATGAACAATCGAGCAGAACGTGCCAGTAAATATTCTGTTTGACATGAATACGTTAATTAACTAAAATAGTAAAAAAGATCACGGCAACCCCGAACTGCCATTGGTGCAGCGGGGTTGTTATTATAGGTTAAGGTTCTAGGGAGGGGTTTAATTGAAAAAAATTCGGGTTTTTGTATCTGGAGCCGGTGGAAAAATGGGAAAAGAAGTTGTTCGTACAGTCCTTGATCAGGAAGATATGGTCCTGGTCGGGGCAACGGACGTCCGGCAGCAAGGAAAAGATATAGGTGAAATTCTTGGTATTGCTCCCCTCGGGATTGCAATAACCGGCCCTTTAGAAGCTGTACACCTGCGGGATGCCCAAGCAGATGTGATGGTTGATTTTACTAATCCTCAGTCTGTATTAAAGAATGCTAAATGCGCTATATCAGCCGGAGTGACTCCGGTGTTAGGAACTACCGGCCTGGACGAAGCCGATATTGCGGAAATTCGGGATCTGGTGGATCAGACAAAAGTTGGAGCATTTATCGCCCCTAACTTCGCTATCGGTGCAATATTGTTGATGAGGTTTGCTCAAGAAGCGGCTAAGTATTTTCCTAATGTCGAGATTATTGAGTTACACCATGATCAAAAGTTGGATGCACCTTCGGGAACTGCTCTTAAAACTGTAGACTGGATCTCGGAGGTAAGAAAGCCTTTGATTCAGGGCCATCCTAATGAATACGAAAAGATTAAAGGTTCCCGCGGTGGTGATGTGGAGGGAATTCATATTCATTCCGTTCGTCTGCCTGGATTCATTGCTCATCAAGAAGTAATTTTTGGTGGTGATGGACAAGCCTTGACGATTCGTCATGACGCTTTTTCACGGGAAACCTATATGCCTGGGATTATGTTAGCCATTCGCAAAGCTAGTCACCTTACAAATTTGGTAATTGGACTAGAGAATTTCCTCGATTAGGAATCTTCGTTGGGGAACCGCCTTCAATCTTCCCTCATATACTGGATAGTAGTCATGGGACACAGTCTCAAAGGGGGCTTAAAGATGAGTGCGGGTTTAACTGGAATTCGAGTGGTAGTAATTGGAGGGGATGACCGAGAGATTTATATGATTCCGGAGCTTCAAAAACTGGGAGCCTACATAATCGGAGTCGGATTTGAAAAGGCAGCTCCTTTAGAAGGAGTAACATTGCTTTCATCGCCGCTGGAAGCTGCAGCGATGGCTGATGTTTTGCTTTTTCCTATGTACGGCACCGATGAACGTGGGGGTGTCAAAGCTAAGTATTCAGATCGACCGATTGTCTTGAACAAGGAACTGTTGAAGGCAATTTCGCCCAATGTGCCCCTTTTTATTGGCTGGGCACGCGATGCCTTAAAGTCGGCAGCGGAAATGCTGGGGATTAAGATTGTCGAAACAGCTAGTCTCGATCAACTTGCCATCCTTAACTCTATTCCATCGGCAGAAGGTGCTATCCAAATGGCAATGGAAGCAACACCTATCACAATTCATGGCAGCAAGAGCTTTGTGCTTGGCTTAGGGCGATGTGGCTGGACTCTGGCCCGGACCCTCAAAGGAATGGGGGCTCATGTAACGGGAGTAGCCCGTAAACCGGCAGACTTAGCACGGGCCATGGAAATGGGATTGGATGCCGTTCATTTTGCTGATTTGGAAGAAAAAGTTGGGAAGGCGGAAATCATTTTTAATACGGTTCCGACTATGATCCTGGACAAAGCCATGTTGGATCAAGTGAATAAGGAAACGGTTATTATTGATATCGCTTCTATTCCAGGCGGGACGGATTTTGAATACGCTAAAGTCTTAGGTATCAAAGCTTTGCTTGCACCTGGTTTGCCCGGTAAAGTTGCTCCCAAATCGGCAGGAAGAATTCTTGCTCAAGTATACCCGCAACTCATTCTTCGCCACCTGACCGCAGGTAATAGTACTTCTCTAAAGTTTTGAAGTGGAGGTGACGAAGGTATGAAATTAGACGGGTTAAAAATCGGTTTTGCTGTGACAGGTTCACATTGTACCTTGCATGAAATCACCGAGGTTATGCGCAAAATGGTGGAGGAAGGAGCGGATTTGACTCCCATTATCTCTTATTCCGTGGACACTATGGATACACGGTTCGGCAAAGCAGAGGATTGGAAAAACAAATTCGAAGAAATAACCAAAAAGAAAGTCATTCGAACCATACCTGACGCAGAGCCGATCGGGCCGCAGAAAAAATTTGACTGTCTATTGATTGCACCATGTACAGGAAATACTTTGGCGAAATTAGCTAGTGGGATCACTGATACTCCTGTACTCATGGCGGCTAAAGCTCATCTTCGCAACCAACGGCCCTTGGTGATAGCTATAGCTACTAATGATGGATTAGGAATGAATGCCCGTAATATTGGGACGCTCTTATGTACAAAAAATATATTTCTTGTTCCATTTGGGCAGGATAGCCCGGCAACAAAAGCGAATTCATTAGTAGCGCATATGGATAAAATGCCTGACACTATACTTGAGGCCTGTCAAGGGAAACAAATTCAGCCGATACTGGTGGATTATCACTAAAAATTAAAACTGATCGGGGGGGATATGGTGCTGTGCTTTTAGGCTGGCACCATATTCCTAAATTCCTTATCAGGGTTATTAAGGAGGAACAATTATGCCAAATATTGCAATTGTTGGAGCTACAGGTGCGGTAGGACAAGAACTATTGAGGATCTTTGCTGAAAGGAATTTTCCCGTGGGAGAATTACGATTGTTAGCAACCAACCGCTCCGCAGGCAAAAAGGTTTTTTGGCAGGGAAGGGAAATCGAGGTTCAAGAAACTACTCATGAAAGTTTCAAGGGGATCGATATTGCCTTATTTGCCGGAGGATCATCCAGTACTGAATATGCGCCTTCCGCAGTGAAAAGTGGTGCCGTTGTTATCGACAACAGCAGTGCTTTTCGCCTAGACCCGGAAGTCCCGCTGGTGGTGCCTGAGGTCAATCCCGAAGATGTAAAGTGGCATAAGGGGATTATTGCTAATCCCAATTGTTCGACGATTATTATGGCGGTAGCTTTAAAGCCGATTTATGACTTAGCCGGAATTAAACGGGTGGTAGTATCAACCTATCAAGCTGTTTCCGGTGCAGGTCGCGAAGGTATCGAGGAACTGGAAGAACAAGTTCGCAGCTGGGCGAATGGTGAGGAATTAAAAAGCCGAACTTTCCCCTATCAAATAGCGTTTAACTTAATTCCGAGGATTGATGTTTTCCAAGAAGGTGATTACACCAAAGAAGAGTGGAAATTGGTAAAGGAAACCCAGAAAATCTTTCATACAGATGATATGGCGATTACTGCTACCACGGTTCGTGTTCCTGTTTTAAGGAGCCATTCTGAGTCTATTAACATAGAAACAGAGCGAAATGTAAAATTGGAAGAAGTCAAATCGGCATTGCAAAAGGCGCAGGGTCTGATAGTTGTTGATAATCCCGCCGAGGATCGTTATCCTATGCCTTGGTTTACCTCTGACACTGATGAGGTTTATGTAGGGCGTATTCGCAAAGATTTTTCCATTGATAATGGAATTAATCTTTGGGTTGTTGGCGACCAGATTCGCAAAGGTGCAGCGACCAATAGTGTGCAAATTGCCGAGTTACTACTGTAAACCTACAGGGGGAGTTCAGGTGCGTGTTTTAATTCAAAAGTTTGGTGGAACTTCGGTATCCAGTGCTGAACATCGTGCTCAGGTAGCTGCAAAAGTTTCTGAAGCAGTACGGAAGGGTTTTGCGCCTGTTGTTGTGGTATCTGCTATCGGCCGCAGCGGTGATCCATATGCTACAGATACTTTTATTAACCTAATCAAAGGAATTGCTTCGGAATCGCCAAAGCGGGAAATGGACCTATTGATGAGCTGCGGAGAGGTTATTTCCGGGGCTGTTATGGCCAGTACCCTAAAGAGCATTGGCTTAGATGCGATTTTGTTAACCGGCGGCCAGGCTGGAATTATCACCAATAACTGTTATGGTGATGCCCGTATTATTCGTGTAGAGCCCAAAACGATACTCGATCATTTACACAAAGGGCAAGTAGTAGTTGTTACGGGCTTCCAAGGAATCACTGAAGATAGACAAATCACGACTCTGGGTCGTGGCGGTAGCGATACTACTGCCGCTGCCCTTGGTGTAGCACTCAATGCCGAGGCGATTGATATCTATACAGATGTTGAAGGGATTATGACTGCGGACCCACGTATCGTGGAAGATGCCCGAATCCTTGATGTAATGACTTATAATGAAATATGCCATCTTGCCCATCAAGGAGCAAAAGTGATTCATCCTCGGGCAGTTGAGATTGCTATGCAACGAAATATACCCATTTGGATTAAGTGTACTTTTTCCGATGCTCCGGGAACATTGGTCACAAGTGTCCAGCCCGCTATGGGTGTCGGAACAGATATTATCGGAGATCGTCTTATTACCGGCATTACCCAAACTACTAATATCACCCAAATTCAAGTGCCAACAGTGGATGTTCCGGATGTGTTGCAAGCAGATAAACAAATTTTTAAAGGTATGGCTTTAGCGGATATCAGTGTAGATTTTATTAGTGTCCAACCGGAAAGTGTGCTTTATACTGTTCCTGATGATTTAGCACCTAGAGTTGTAAAAATCCTGGAGAACTTAGGGTTTAAACCGATAGCTGTCCCCGGATGTGCTAAAGTATCGGTGGTCGGTGCAGGAATTGTGGGGGTACCGGGAGTAATGGCAGATATTATCGAGGCTCTAACCGATGCCGGTGTACGCATTCTTCAGTCGGCAGACTCCCACACAACCATTTGGGCTCTGGTTAATAAAGAAGAGATGGTCCCGGCGGTTCAAGCACTTCACAAAAAGTTTAAATTAGGTGCTTGTTAGCAGACCGGAAAGTATTGAAATAGTATTGAGGAGCTGAAAAATATGGCCTTAAATAGAATTATGACGGCAATGGTCACTCCCTTCAATGAAAATTTGGAAGTAAACTACCAAGAAGCGGAAAAGTTAGCTACCTACTTAACAGAACATGGATCAGATGGAATTGTAGTTTCGGGGACCACCGGAGAGTCGCCAACAATTTCAGCCGATGAAAAACTTGAACTCTTTCGGGTTGTCAAAAATGCTGTTGGCACCAAGGCAACTGTAATCGCCGGCATAGGTTCAAACTCCACCGAGAGCAGTATTAATCTGGCAAGAAAAGCAGAAAAGACCGGGGTAGACGGCCTGATGGCTGTGGTTCCTTACTATAATAAGCCCTCCCAAGCAGGGTTATTTCAACATTTTCGCGCTATCGCCGAAGCTACCAGCCTGCCGCTTATGGTGTACAATATTCCGGGAAGAACTTCTATTAACCTGCAACCGGAAACGGTCCGTAGCTTAAGCGAAATTCCCAATATTACATCGATTAAAGAAGCTGCCGGTTCTATGGATCAAGTTAGCGAGCTAAAAAGGCTTCTGCCTGAAGATTTTTTAATCTATAGCGGAGATGATTCTTTAACCTTACCTATGCTGGCCTTAGGCTGTAATGGAGTAATTAGTGTTGCTGCCCATATTGTCGGCGATGAGATGAGGAAAATGGTGGATGCTTGGTTTGCCGGAGATCCCCAAACTGCTCTTCAGTGGCATTTGAAACTTATGCCAATGTTTAAAGGTGTATTTGTAACGACAAATCCTGTTCCTGTCAAGTACCTTCTAAAAAAAGTTGGTATCAACGCCGGGGGGGTAAAACTCCCACTGATTTGCGCAGCACCTGAGGAAGAAGCCTTCTTAGATGAACTTTATCGGAAGATCAAAGATTAAGATTACACTGACTTTAATTTATTCAGAGTTTTCTCTAAAGCAGAAATAAGCCGATTTACGGTTGTATTTCTGCTTTTTCTGTCTCTTGCTAATCCTCAAATAAGGAGTTATAATAAGGTGACTGTATTGTGCGGTGAGCTTCATATAGGTTGATCGGAATACCGGCGAGTACCAGGGGCGTTGTATTCGTTTGCGTATTTCGGGTCTTTTTTGTTTCACTATTAGATTCTATCTGAAGATTGCATAAGGGAACCGGCGACCCCGCTGTTTTCGCGGCATGCTTTAGGCATAGCGAAGCTACGTGTGCAATGGGAGTACCTTTGGTGGCGACTTCGGTAGTTTGTTTATCGTTTTTGTAGAAGCAAATTGGGCAAGTTCCATGAAAAGAGGCACAATAGATTTTAAAATAGGAAAAATATGGTGGAGGTGCAATTATTTGCCAAAAGAACATAAGGTTCAAATTATACCATTAGGTGGTTTAGGCGAAATCGGCAAGAATATGACCGTAGTTCGTTACGATAACCAAATGATCATCATTGACGCGGGACTAGCATTCCCGGAGGATGAGATGCTAGGTATTGACATTGTAATACCGGATTACTCCTATATTCTAGAACACAAAGAAATGGTTCAAGGAATTTTAGTAACCCACGGTCATGAAGATCATATTGGGGCATTGCCATATCTGCTAAAAGATCTGGATGTACCGATTTATGCTACTCGACTGACCTTAGGTTTAATTCAATCAAAACTAAAAGAAGGAAACCTAAACAACATCAAAGCAACAGTTATTCAGCCTAGGGATACAGTAAAACTTGGAGTATTCAAAGTTGAGTTCTTGAGTGTAAACCATAGTATACCTGACGCGGTTGCTTTGGCGGTCCATACACCTTTAGGAACCATCGTACATACCGGTGATTTCAAGGTGGACCATACTCCGGTAATGGGTGAAAAAATTGATATTCATAAATTTGCTGAGCTAGGGGACAAAGGGGTTCTTTGTCTAATGTCCGATAGCACCAATGTGGAGCGACCAGGCTTTACAATGTCCGAACGCAGTGTTGGCCACATGTTTGAAGAAGCGTTTAATAGTGCCAAAGACCGCATCATCATTGCCAGTTTTGCCACCAATGTGCACAGACTACAGCAAGTGATCACTGCAGCCTATAAAACGAACCGAAAAGTTGCTGTTGTAGGGAGAAGCATGGTTAATACAGTGTCCATCGCTTCTGAATTAGGCTATCTAGATATTCCCGAAGATACTCTGGTAGATGTTGACGAGGTTGTAAATTTACCGGGCAACCAAGCCTGTATATTAACTACAGGTAGTCAGGGAGAACCTATGTCGGCTTTGACACGAATGGCTATGAGTGACCATCGCCGCATTGAGATTCAACCGGGCGATACAGTCATTATTTCGGCTAATCCGATTCCAGGCAACGAAAAATCCGTTTCCCGGACTATCGATCTTTTATTTAAACTGGGTGCCAATGTAATCTATGAATCTTTTCAAGGCATGCATGTATCCGGGCACGCCAGTCAAGAAGAACTGAAGCTTATGTTGAATATGGTTCGCCCGCAATATTTTATTCCCGTTCATGGTGAATATCGCATGCTGATAAAGCATGCCAAACTAGCCGAACAGTTAGGTGTTCCAAGAGAGAATACCTTTGTAGCGGATAATGGAACAATCATTGAATTTACTCGTCACTCCGCGAGTATTGCCGGTAAAGTTCAAGCAGGTAAAGTGTTAATCGATGGCCTTGGGGTCGGAGATGTGGGTAATATTGTTCTGCGTGATCGTAAGCAACTTTCTCAAGACGGAATTTTGATTGTCGTAATGACCATTAGCCGTTCCACAGGTGCAATTGTTGCGGGTCCTGATGTGGTAACCCGTGGGTTTGTATATGTACGTGAATCGGAATCTATGCTTGAAGAAGCCAAAGAAAAAGTAAGACAGACCATGGCACGTCTAAGGGAAAACCGTGTAACGGAATGGGCAGTTTTAAAAGGACAAGTTCGCGAAACCTTAAGCAAGCATTTCTATGAAAAAACACGTCGGCGCCCAATGATCCTACCCATTATCCAGGAAGTGGAGTAGTAGCAAAAGCTTTTTGAAGTTTTTATGCAGAAAGTAAAAAAGTCTATTCTTTGTTCAAGGTAGAAAAATTGCGATGCGAAGTAATTAGAGAGCCCTTAGGGCTCTCTTTGCTGCTTTGGTTATCGTATAGTGTTCAAGATTACCTTATGTATCCGAGTAAGAATTGTTAATAGCATGAATATTATTTTTTATAACTTCTAATACTAATCGTATAGCAATTTGATTTTAGCGGATATTGAGGAAATGGAGAACCAGATTTTTCTAGTATAAAATAGTGTTGACAAGGTATGAAACCTCTGCTAGAATCTATAAATGTC